>NZ_BAABDI010000005.1:0-187745 GCF_039539545.1 Hymenobacter antarcticus
AGTACATTGCAACGGTCTGTTCGCGCATGGGGAAAGTAGGAATGAGGCGGTTAGAGACCTCAAACCTACTTCTGCTCTGCCGAGCAGACTTTTTTTGTGCTCTCCAACTACTCCGCAACTTGGGTTAAGTAGGTTCTCACAGTTGAAAGGAAATGGGGGCTTCTGTTTTCACAATACTACCCATACTTTCTGCCATTTGCTCTCCCATTATAAATTTGTGAGGTGTTGGTATCAAAAGTGATACCTGTTTCCGACCTTGTTATCAGTTGGAAACCGGGCCACCCCCGCCGCCTCAGTAGCCCCTCACGAAAGGCAAAAGCAGGAATGAAGCAGGAATGCGAGCGCCGCAAGGATACACCGAAACGGTAGCCCCTTTGCCCACCGCGAGCAACCCCTGGAACGCACCCGGCCCGCCGTAAAATACGGGTACTTACGGGCCGCGCCGCCGCGAGCAATAACAGTAAGATAGCAGTAAGATAGCAGTAACCGCGCCGCCTGATTCGCCTGTTAATAACAAGGAAATGGCCCGCCCACCCGTGAGGAATAAACCGGGTTTTTCGGCCTGTTTCAGACAAAAGGGAAACGGCCGCCCAGGTGAGGCAACTGGTAAGGAGTTTCAATACCAGTCAGCTACCCGTGCGGCCACCGTTGGCCACCGTCCTCACCCAGCACTGGAGCCACCCCAGAAACGCCAACAGCAGGAACACAACAGGAACAGCGGTAACCATTAGTCTCCCCTTCGCGGCCATCCGTGCAAAATTGGAACCTAGGGGGGTAGGGGATGCAAGTCCTTCGCACGGCTCCAATCGGTAACCGTCCGTTCCCCTTCACGCACGTTCGTGCATAATTCAACCCCAAAAGTCCCTCCCGACGCTATTACCTAGCCTATGGAGTATTCCCTAAGGATTTCGACTACCTTAGGCCCGCCGTTTCTACCTATACTGCGCGGCCAATTTCTTCCCTCTGTGACTTACCCTGAATTTGAAGCCCGCTGGCAGGTATCCGGCGGGGCCGAACGTGCTAACTACGGCTTGTTCCTAACGGACTTTTGCGACCTGCTAGGCGTACCCCGCCCCGATGCCACCACCGACGACCCGACCCAGGATGCCTACGTGCTGGAGCGGGCCGTGACGTTCGACAATGGGGCCGGCAAAGGCACCACCGGCCGGATAGACCTGTACAAACGGGACTGTTTCGTACTGGAAACCAAACAGGGCACCACCAAACGCACCACCGAGGTTCAGGCCGAACGCGCCAAGCTAGGACTGAGCAACCCGAAGCTACGCAAGGGCCACGCCGTGCGCGGTACGGCCACCTGGCAGCAGGTAATGGAATCGGCCCGCCAGCAGGCCCTTGGCTATGTGCGGGCGCTACCGGCCAGTGAGCCGCGCCCGCCCTTCGTGATTGTGGCCGATGTGGGCTATTGTATCGACGTGTACAGCAACTTTGCCGGGGTAGGCGACAACTACGCGCCCTTTCCCGATTCGCAACGGTTTCGGGTGCTGCTGCCGGAACTGGCTGATGAGAAAATCCGCGAGCGGTTCCAACTCCTATTCACCGACCCGCAACGGCTCGACCCCGCCCGCCTGGCTGCCAAAGTTACCCGCGAGCTAGCCGGGCAGCTGGCCCGACTATCGGCCCAGCTGGAGCAAGCCAACCACGGCACCGAGGTAGTGGCTACGTTCCTGATGCGCTGCCTGTTTACGATGTTCGCGGAAGATACTGAGCTGATTCCGGCCGATTCGTTCAAGGGCCTGCTGGCTTAATACGACACCGACAAACGCCGGCCCGCCCTACCCCACGCCCTCGAAAACCTGTGGCAGTCGATGGACAAAGGCGGGTTTGCTCCCACGCTGCACACCTCAATCCGACAGTTCAACGGCAAGCTATTTCACGATGCCACCGCCCTACCCCTATCGGCCGCCCAGGTGGAACTCCTACGCCTGGCCGCCGCCGCCGATTGGACAACCGTAGAACCAGCCATTTTCGGTACCCTGCTGGAGCGGGCCCTCGACCCCCACGAACGCCACCGGCTAGGGGCGCACTACACCCCGCGCCGCTACGTGGAACGGTTGGTAGTGCCCGCCGTGCTGGAGCCCTTGCGCCGCGAGTGGGCCGCCGCCCAGGCCGCGAGCGCCCAGCTACACGACAACGACAAAGACACCGAGGCACGGGGCGAGCTGGTGAAGTTCCTACGCCGCCTCACGTCGGTAAAGGTGCTAGACCCCGCCTGTGGGTCGGGCAATTTCCTGTATGTGACGCTGGAGCATCTGAAACGGCTGGAGGGCGAGGTATTGGCCGCCATCAATGCCTACGGGCAAACGGGCCTACTCGACCTGGCCGGGGGCACCACCGTAAGCCCGCGCCAGCTGCTAGGGCTGGAGCTAAACCCGCGAGCCGCCGCCATTGCCGATGTGGTGCTGCGAATCGGCTACCTGCAATGGCATATCCGTACCCACGGCCTTACCCAACTAGCCGAGCCGCTCCTGGATGACTATCAGAATATCCGGCACCAGGACGCGGTACTAGCCCACGGCACACCCCGGCCCCGCCTCGATGCCCACGGCCAACCCGTAACGCGGTGGGACGGGCGCACTACCCGCCCTAACCCGGCCACCGGTCAGGAAGTACCCGACGAAAACGCCCGCGTTGCCGTGCAGGACTACCCCAACCCGCACCCCACTTCGTGGCCCGATGCTGATTTTATTGTCGGCAACCCGCCATTTATTGGCACGTCCCGAATGCGCGACCTGCTAGGCGACGGGTACACCGAGGCCCTACGCAAAGCCTACGCGGGCCGGGGCGTGCCCGAATCGGCCGATTTTGTAATGTACTGGTGGCACAAGGCCGCGCTGGCCGTGCGCGACGGGCACGCCCTACGGTTCGGCTTCATTACCACTAACAGCATTAAACAGACTTTCAACCGGCAAGTAATGCTGCCTTTCGTGGGCGGCGACAACGCCCCGCTACAACTCAATTTCGCCATACCCGACCACCCGTGGGTAACGAGTGAGGATGGGGCCGCCGTGCGAATAGCCATGACGGTAGCCGACCGTACCCGCCCCGGCCGGGCTTGGGGGAGGTTGCTCACGGTAAAAACCGAAACCCGTCCCGAAGGAGACGACGCGGCCGATGTGACGTTTACCGAGCAACAGAGCCGCATTCAGCCCGACCTCACAATCGGGGCAGAACTCGATAATGCAAAGAACCTTAAAGCAAATGCGAGTATTGCTTACCAAGGTTTCAAGCTACACGGGGGCGGGTTCATAGTTTCGCCTGCTAGAGCTGCTGAAATTGGTTTAGGTAAAATCCCTGAACTGGATAAACACATTCAGCCTTTTTTAAACGGCAAAGACTTAGCAGCTACACCTCGTGGTGTACTAGTCATTGACTTATTTGGGCTGAAAGCCAATGAAGTTTTACAGCGTTTTCCTGCCGTTTACCAACATATAGTAGAAACAGTAAAGCCAGAGCGAGAGCAAAACAACAGAGCTATTTACCGGGACAACTGGTGGACTTTTGGCGAGCCAAGGATAAAGCTACGTGCTGCATGGTTAGGACTTGACAAGTACATAGTAACTCCAAGGGTTGCTAAACACAGTTTCTTTCTGTTCCTAGAGAAAGGGATTTTGCCCGATGATAAGCTAGTAGTCTTTGCTACGAATGATGCTTATCACCTTGGCATTTTGTCGAGTCAGATTCATACTGTTTGGTCACTGGCTACGGGTGGCAAATTGGTCGATAGGCCAGTATATGACAAAACGAAATGTTTCGACCCGTTCCCCTTTCCTGATGCTACGCCCGCCCAGCAGGCCCGAATCCGCGAGCTAGCCAAAACGCTAGACGCGCACCGCAAACGCCAGCAGGCCGCGCACCCCGGCCTCACCCTCACCAACCTATACAACGTAGTCGAAAAGCTACGCGCCGGCCACGCCCTCACCCCCAAAGAGCAAGCCACCCACCAGCAGGGCCTCGCCTCAATCGTGCTGGAGCTACACCGCGACTTAGACGCGGCCGTAGCCGCCGCCTACGGTTGGCCCACCGCCCTACCCGATGCCGAACTGCTAGCCCACCTGGTAGCCCTCAACCGCGCCCGCGCCGCCGAAGAAAAAGCCGGCACCGTGCGCTACCTACGCCCCGCCTACCAAGCCCCCGGCCACCAGCAAACCGGCCTCAACCTCCCCACCCGCGTAGCCACCGAAACCGCCGCCGCCGTGGCCCTACTGCCGTGGCCCGCCGAACTGGCCAAACAGATACAAACCGTGCGCGACGTGGTAACCCAGGCCCAGGCCCCGCTCACCCCCAAACAGGTAGCGGCCCGGTTCGCCGGGGCCGGCCCCGCCAAAGTACAGCCGATACTCGATACCCTAGCCGCCCTGTCGCTGCTGCGGTGGGTAGAAGCTGAAAACGCCTACGCGGCGTAGAACCATAGGTATCTAAATACATTAATTAAACTTCAGGGTTGTGTATGGAATGTAGAAATCTATAAAGCTTTCATCTTTTTCAGATTGCGCACGCCATGAAGTCACATTGTTTTTTTTGTGACGATAAACACCTTCTGAGTCTGCAGTAAGTCCAGGAAATGTTGGAAGTATAATATTATTTTTATATTTATCTTCTATATCACCGTAATAACGACTAATGACTATTTTACCAAGGCCAGTCATATTGTCAAAATAAAATATGACAACTGTTGCATGCATTTTCAGGTTTTTGAAAGCAACTACGTGTGTTGATTCTACAAATTCATTTTTAACTTTTTTGAAATTCCCCTTTGCTAGAATTTCTTTGGTGAGAACACTTTCTTTTTTTCCCCAAAGCAGGTTAAAATTTGTGTCATGCAAGTCATTGTACCCTGTTGTACTTGGGTAGATGAAATCTAGATACTGAGGCGTATCCTGTGAAAAACCAGTGTTATAAAACAGGAGAAACAGTAAAATCAGTGGTAGCTTTTTCATGGAGAATGGAGTGGGTTGTCTGCAAGTAAGCACCGTATCTTATTATGACAGGCTTTTTCTATACTTGCGACAACCTTGATTAAGCCATCGTTTAAAACAAAAAGCAAAACAGCCACCTAGACAGCCTGACAAAATCGGACAATTCACCATACACCCACAACCCCGTAAAACGCGCCCGCAAAGCATGTTTTACGGGGTTTTTACATGCAATAATGCTCGGTTTATATCGTAACTTCCCTAAGGATTTCGACTACCTTAGTAAACCCTGTATACTATGCCCAGAATGCCCAATTTCCCCGCCACGGCCGACGAATGCAAAAGCCTCTCGATTGCCTTTCTGCGCGAGTCGGGACTGCTACGGCCCGGTTTCCACGTCACTACCCTTCGGTTCAGCTGCAACGGCCAGCCCACGGGTAGCGTCGGGCTGGAGGTTAACCTGGTGGCCGATACCACGCCCTACGTGCGCCTGCACTACACCCACGACAAAACCACCGACTACGATTACCGGATTCCGCTGGAGGCGCTGCCCAGCAACCTACCCGGCCACGGCCACCGCACCGGCCGCTACCAGTTCCGCTGTCCCGTGTCGGGCCGGGGCGCTAGCGTCCTGTATTTACGCGGGGGTACCGGCTACTTTGCCCACCGCGAAGCCTACCCTACTTACCGCCTTTATTATGATTCCCAACTAACGCCCACTAGTATCCGCGCCCTGGTGGCCCCGCTCGCAATTGAGCGCAAGCTGGAAGATGCCTATATGGCCCGCTACAAAAAAGGCCGCAAAACCCACTACCGGGGCAAGCCTACCCGCTGGTATGCCCAGCTGCTGAAACTGGAGGCCAAAGCAGACCGGGCCACACAAACCGGACTCGCGCATATTCAAAACGGCCTTTTCTAGCCACTTTTTAGGGCAAATGAAAAGTTTTGTCCCGCAACGTGTCCCGCAGACAAACAATAAGGCCTGCAAACAGCTATGAATTAGCTACTTACAGACCTTATTTGTGGGCCCAACTGGAATCGAACCAGTGACCTGCTGATTATGAGTCAGCTGCTCTAACCGATTGAGCTATAGGCCCGGTGCCGGAGGCAGTCATCTTTCACCTCAACCCTGCCGTTGCCGGCCCTCCAACGCCACAAAAGTACGACCTTCGCGGACGGAAAAACAAGTTCGCCCATGCTCCCCCACCTGCTATTTGATTTCGGCGGTGTCATTATCGACATCGATTACGACGCCACCCCCACCGCTATGCGCCACCTGAGCCGGGCCGGCAGCACCATTGCCTTCAGCCAGGCCCGGCAGGCCGAGCTGTTTGACGAGTTCGAAACCGGCCACCTTTCCCCCGCCGAATTCCGCAGCGGGCTGCGCGCAGCCTACGACCTCGACGCCACCGATGCCGAGCTGGATGCCGCCTGGCACGCCATGCTGCTCGACGTGCCCGCCGAGCGCCTCGCCCTCATCGGCGAGCTGCGGGCGCAGGGCCACCAAACGGCGCTGCTCAGCAACACCAACGCCCTGCACATTGCCGAAATCAACCGGCGGCTGGCCACTAGGTATGGCTTCAGGCACGGCATTGCCGACGTGCTCGACCGCGTGTTCTACTCCCAGGAAGTGGGCCTGCGCAAGCCGGGCGAGGAAATATTCCGCCACGCGCTGGCCGAAATGAACTGGCGGGCCGAGGATGTGTTGTTCATCGAGGACAGCCCCCAGCACGTGGCCACGGCCCGCCGCCTGGGCTTGCGGGTGCTGCACCTGGCCCCGCCCCTCACCCTCCTCACCGCCCTGCCCGAAGCCCTCCGTGCCTTTCCCCGAGAATACGCCCCCGCCACCATCTGAACCAGACTTCGCGGGCTTCCCTACCGGGCACGGTCCGGCCGATGTGGCCGCCCCTCCGGCCGACGGCCGCCCCCTGACCCGCACCCGCTGGGCCCGCCACCTGTTCCGGCGCTTCGAGCGTCCCGCGCCTTCGGCCCCGCGCACGGCGGCGCTGCACATCGGCCTGTTTCTGCTTACGCTCATCACCACCACGCTGGCAGGCATCGAGCTCACCCAGGCCCAGGAAGAGCCGCTCAACTGGCTGCCGTGGCGGGTGTTTCTGCTGCGGGGGCCGGCGCTGTGGGCCGAGCTGCAACGCGGGCTGTGGTTTGCCGTGCCGTTTCTGGGGGTGCTCACGGTGCACGAGTTCGGGCACTACTTCACGGCGCGCTACAACCGGGTGCGCACCTCGCTGCCCTACTACATTCCGTTTCCGATGGGCCTGGGCACGTTCGGGGCCATTATCCGCATCCGGGAGCGGATTTTTTCGCGGCGCGAGTTTTTCGATATCGGGCTGGCCGGGCCGCTGGCGGGCTTCGTGGTGGCGGTGGGGGTGCTGATTTACGGCTTTACGCACCTGCCCCCGCTGGACTACCTGTTTGCCGTTCACCCCGACTACGCGCAGTACGGGGCCGACTATGCCCGCCACGTGTACCCGGCGGGCAGCTCGGGCGGCTACACCCTGGCCCGGCCCCTGCTCTACCGCTGGCTCGAAACCGCCCTGGCCGACCCCGCCCGGCTGCCGCACGTCAACGAGCTGCTGCACTACCCCGTGCTGCTGGCCGGCGCGCTCAGCCTGTTCTTCACGGCCCTCAACCTGCTGCCGCTGGGCCAGCTCGACGGCGGCCATATTCTCTACGGCCTGCTGGGCCCGGGGCGCTTCAACCGGCTGGTGCTGGTGCTGTTCGTGGGGTTCATTTTTTACGCGGGGCTGGGGCTGTTTTCGGTGCGCGACGACTGGCAGAGCTGGGCCTATGCCGCACCGGTATACGCCGGCTACCTGGCCCTGATATTCTGGCGGGTGCTGCCGCGGCCCCGGCAGGGGCTGCTGCTGGCGGCGGGCATCTGGGGGGCGCAGGTAGCCTGCACGGCCGTGTGGCCGGCGGCGGTGGGCAACCCGGGCTGGCTGCTGTTTGGCCTGCTGCTGGGGCGGCTCACGGGCATCTACCATCCGCCCGCCCCCGATGAGCGGCCGCTCAGCCGCGGCCGCAAGCTGCTGGGCTGGGTTATGGTGGCTATTTTTGTGGTATGCTTCACGCCCAGTCCAATTAAGTAGAATGAGCGCGGGGCTGCGTAGCCAGGGGCTGCCTGCCCACCTTTTTCCAACGCTATTTTTATTCTGCCTGGCACCGGCGCGAGCTTGCGTTGCCATTCGCTTTTCACTGAATGATTTTTACCCAAAAACAGCTATTCCTGGGCACTACACACATTGCGTTGCGGGCCGAAAGCCTGTACGTGTGCAAGCGCAACCCGCAGGGCGTGCCCACCCTCGAAACTGAAGTTCCGTACGAGGAAATCCTGCCCATTCAGTCGGGCGAGCATCGCCACATTCCCACCAACCAAGTACTGATGACCGTGCTGATACTGGTGGTGCTGGGCAGCGGCCCCTGGCGCGAGTGGCTGGCTACCGGCCAGGCTACGTCGGCCCTGTACTGGTGGTGGCTGATTCTGGGCATCAACGCGCTGGCCATGTGGCTGCGCTTCGAGCAGCAGTGGTGCACGTTCCGGCTGCAAACGGCCCACCTGGCCCTCACGCTGGCGGGCCGGCCCTGGCAGCGCAAGCAGTTCCGGGCGCTGGTCGCCGAGCTGGAGCGCCGCACCAAAACCTACCTGCGCAACGAATATGGCCAGGTCAACCCGCTGGGCTTCATTGAGCCGCAGCTGCGCCGGGTGGCCTGGCTGCACGAGCTCGACGTGCTGAGCGCCCCCGAGGCCCGCGCCCTGAGCACCCGCCTCACCGGCCGCCACAGCCCCGACACGCTCACCAGCATGGGCCAGGAGCTGGAGTCGCCTTATTTGAACTAATTGAACGTCATGCCGAGCGCAGCCGAGGCATCTCGCGTGGGGTAGTAACCAAAACCATAACAACGATGCGAGCGAGATGCCTCGGCTGCGCTCGGAATGACGTTCTCTCACCCAATGCCTTCTGCCCCAACCGCGCCGGAGCTGATAAGCATCATCATCCCCACCTACAACGAAGCGGCGGGCCTGCCGGCTTTGCTGCGGCACCTGCGCCAGGCCGGGGCACAGCCCAGGGCAAGCTTCGAAATCATCATCGCCGACGGGCAAAGCACCGACGCCACCGCCGCCCTGGCCCGGCAAGCCGGGGTCCGGGTACTACACTGCCCCACCAAAGGCCGCGCCGCGCAGCTCAACCACGGAGCCCGGCACGCGGCGGGCAGCATCCTCTACTTTCTGCACGCCGATACGTACCCGCCCGCCGGCTTTCTCCATGATATCCGGCGGGCGGTGGCGGCGGGCTACGGCTGCGGCTGCTACCGCCTGGCCTTCGACATGCCCCACTGGTTTTTGCGGGCCAATGCCTGGTTCACCCGCTTCAATGTGGAAGCCGTTCGCTTCGGCGACCAGAGCCTGTTTGTACGCAAGGACGTGTTTGAGCGGGCCGGCGGCTACCGCGAGGATTTCCTGATAATGGAAGACCAGGAGATTACGCGACGGCTTAGAGGCTATCCGAAAAGGCAAGAAAAGAACGGTCATGCCGAGCGCAGCCGAGGCATCTCGCGTGCAGCAGTAATCAGCCGCCACCTCAACAAAGCGGGCGAGATACCTCGGCTGCGCTCGGCATGACGGCCTATTCGGATAGCCTCTTAGGCAATACGCCCGGCTGCGGGTGCTGCCGACCAACATCATCACCTCAGCCCGCAAATACCGCGAAAACGGCGTTTTCCGGCTGCAAGGCGTTTTCGGTCTGCTAACGCTCCTCAACCGCCTCGGCGTGCCGCAGCCCACGCTGCTGCGCACCTACCGGGCCCTCATTCGCCAGGATAAGCTGTAGGGTGCAAGGGCATATTGTACACAACAAGTTGACTAGCAATCTACTTCGCCAATATCCCCAACGCAAAACGGCGCTTCGGTCCCCACCTCACCAGAGCTAAGCTCCAGGAAGCAGGGGCCGAAGCGCCGTTTTGCGCTACTGACCAAATGCGGGTCAGGTTATTCCCGGGTCACGCGCAGGGTCTGAATCTCGTTATTCAACAACACGCGCACCACGTACACGCCGGCAGCCAGGCGGCCGGCTTCGGGCAGGGCCACGGCGCTCAGGCCCACGGGCATGGCCACCGAGCGCTGCACCAGCAGGCGGCCCGCCAGGTCGTACACGGCCACCGAGGCGGCAGCCTGCGGCCGGGTGGCCTGTACCGAAAGCGAGAAACCGGCCGCGCCAAACGGCACCGGCTGCGCCTGCACCACAAAGCTGGCATTGGCCGCGTTGCGGGTGGGCAGCATGGCACTGGGCGTGCTCAGGGTGTAGGTGCCGCCGATGGCCGAGCTCCACTCCACGAAGTTCAGGGTGCTGCTTTGGGCCGTGCGGGCCAGGGGCGACCACGGCCCCGTGGGTGGCCCCACCGCGCCGGTATAGAAGGGCTGCAAGTCGGCTTCTGCCAGTCCATTCAGCTCCGCATCGCGGTAGTTAAGCCGCATGGTGCCACTGATAGCGACGGTGGGCAGGAAGCCCAGCGTGAAGTAGCGGCGAATGCTGGTGCGGGCCGGGGCCCGGCCAATGGCCTGGTCGGTGACACGCGTGAGATTCACGGAACCCATACTGGCTGAAACCTGGGAAACGGTGAGGCCCACGCCGCCAAAATCCTGGCTGCTGTTCACCGCCAACGCTCCCGAGGTCACCAACCGGCCCGATACATAGGCATCGGCGGTTTCAGCAATGGTAGCGCCCGCGAGCAGGCCCAGGGCCGAAGTCTGGGTTTTCAATACCCCGCGCTGCATCACCACAGCCGTGCCGACGGTCAGGTTTTGGGCCAGGCGGGCGGTATCGGTGGCGGCGGGCAGGTTCACGAGCAGGCGCGGGGCCTTGAATACGGTGGCGGCCGGGGCCGTGAGCGTCACGGCCGCGCCGCGCAGGCTGAGCGTGCCGTTGGTGCCGTCCAGCGTAGCGCCGGGCTCCAGGGTCAGGTTGCCGTACACTTCCAGCGTGCCGCCGTTGAGCGCCAGCGCGGTGCCGGCGCGCAAGGTGAGGTTGCGCACCTGCACCAGACCAGTAGTGAGAATAGGCTGAGCCCCGGCCGCGCCGCGCACTTCGGCGTCGGTGGTGGGGGTAGGTAGGCAGGTCCAGTTGGCGGCCAGGGCCAGGTCGGTGTTCTGGCGCACCTGCCACTGGGGGCCGGGGGCCACGCGCACATTCACGGTATCGCGGAAGGTGCAGCCGCCCGCCGTGGTCGTGCCAATGTAGCGGTAGCGGCCGGGCGTGGCCGGGGTGGCGGCCAGCACGTTGCTACCGGTGGCGGTGATGCCGTTGGGGCCGCTCCAGGTTACGCTGTTGTCGCGGGTCACCAGGCTCCAGGCCGTTACGGGGCCGATGTCGCTTGGGCCGGCATCCACCACAAACAGGTTCCAGGTGCCGGTCTGGGGAGAGTTGCGCAGCTTGGCGAAGCCGGTAGGCTCGTCAACTTTCCAGGCACCCTGGAAAGGCGCGGCACCCGTGCCCAGGGCGCGGGCTCCCACCGAGTCCACGAACAAGGTGTTCTGGTAGTTCTGGCCCGCGCCACCGTTCAGGCGGCTCAGCAGCACGCGGGTGCCGTCGGGGGCTTCTACATACAGGATGAGGTCGCCGGTGTAAGTATGAGTGAGGCTGACGCGAATGCCGCGCAGGTCAAAGAAGCCTTCGGCCGAACCCGCTACCATGAGCGGAATGCGCACGCCAGCGGGGTTGTTATCCGGAATCGGCACGCTGCCCGCGAATTGATACGGGCCGGTGAGCTGGTTTTCGAAGGGACGGCTCCGCAGGCGGGTGGTGGCGCTGGCGCAGGCCACCGAATCGGGGCCCGCCGGGGAGGCGGCCACCGGGCGGCGGGCCAGTACCGTCACGGTTTGCTGCACGGCGCAGTTCGAGCCCGGCGTGGCGGTGTTCACGGTGTAGCGTAGGCGGCCAGCCACGGTGGGCGTAGTGCGGCGGTTTTTGCCCACGGCCGAGTAACCGGCGGGCCCGGTCCAGGAATATATCTGCCCGGCCACGCTGTCGTGGGCGGTCACGCGCAAATCAATAGGGCCGAACCCCTGGCCGCGTCCGGCGCACAGGTCCGTTTGCAGCGCGGTAGCGGCCAGCACGGGCTGGCTCACGGTCACGGTCACGGCCTGAGCGCTGGTGCAGCCAAAGAACCGGTCGGAGGCCAGCACGGTGTAGCGGTAGGTGGCAGTGCCGCCGCCCACCGGGCCGGCCGGCGTGGTGGTCGTGGTCAGGCTGGTAGCCTCCAGGCCCGGGCCCACCCAGCGCACCAGGGGCGCATCCGTAGCGAGACGGGCAAACAGTAATTCCACCAGCTCGATGGTACCGGTGCTGCCCGCCTGGCTGTCCTGGGCTTCGAGGCTGATGCTGGCCAGCAGGCCGGGCGTGATACTGCCGAAAGCCGCCGCCGCCTGGAACGTGCCCGTGAGCGTGCTGCCGGCCACGGTGGCGGGCAGGGCGGTGGTAGAAGTGTTGGCAAAAGTAAGGTCGAGCGCCACCGGTGCCGAGCCGCTGGCGGTGGGCAGCGCCGCCGCCAGATTCAGGTAGCTGGTGGTGCCGTTGGTGCCGCGCACGGCCAGCCGCAGGGCTACCTGGCCGGGCTGGGCGTGCGAGAGGCGCACCCGCACCCCGGTCAGGCCGGCGTAGTCGCGATAGGTATTTTCGAGGCCCTGCTGCAGCGTGGAGCCGAACGTTACGGCCGTGCTGTACACGGGCAGGGCCGTGAAGGTGGTAGCGCCGTCGGGCAGGACCGTGGGCGTGGTGTTGCGCATGCGGCGGGTGCTCGGGAAAGCGGCCGTGGCCGTGAGCGTGAGCGGGCTGCCGGCGCAGATGGCGTTGGAAGAAGCGGTGGCCGTGAGCACGGCGGCATCATCGGTGGAGCACTGGGCCTGCGCGCCGGCCGGAGCCGAGCTGTTGGTACCCAGGCCCACGGCGTACCAGGCATCAATCACGGCCGCTACTTCCGCCGAATTGGCCCCGAACAAATCCGTAGCCGCCTGAATGGTAAACACCCGTGCTGAGCGGTAGTCAGAATTCGGCGTGAGGTAGAGGCGCTCGGCGCGGTAGGCAATGCGAGCGGCTTTGCTGATGCCGATGCCGGTGACGGCGTAGGCCTGCTGCTGCTCATTCACGCCGGTTTTGCCCACGCTCAGAATGTAGTACCAGTGGTTCAGCACCCCCGAATTGGTGTGTACCCCGCCGTTATCACTCGTGCCGAAGTTCCAGCGGCGGCCCCGGTAGTTGGCCGGGCAGGTCGAGAGCACGGCCGTGCTCAGCGGGTTGCTCATCGAGCGCAGGCCGCCCGAAGTCAGGCTGATGTCTTCGCCCACAATCCAGGTTTGCTTGGTGGGGTCGACGTAGTTTTCGATGGTCGCACCCCAGATATCGGAAAAGCCTTCGTTGAGGGCTCCCGACTCGTTCTGGTACACCAGGCCGGCCGTGGCCTGGCACACGCCGTGGCCGGTTTCGTGGGCGCACACGTCCAAGGCAGTGAGCGGGCTGAACAGCGTGGCCCCGTCACCGTAGCGCATGGCCGTGCCGTTCCAGTTGGCGTTGTCGTAGTTGGTGGTGTAGTGAATGTAGTTTATCAGCTTGCTGCCCAGGTCATCCCAGGAGTTGCGGCCGTGCACGGTCATCCAGTAGTCGTACACCACCGTCGAGCCGAAGTGGGCATCGAGGGCGGCGTTGTCCTTGGCCGGGTTATTGAATTCGGCCGCCGTCCAGCTGTTGTCGTTGTCGATAAAGTCTACGCCGGCGGCCAGGTTGGTGCCGTTGCGCAGGTTGAAGGTTTCGATGCCGGCGCCGCGGGTGTAGTCGCGCAGCCGGAAGGTGCTGCCCACCTGGTCGGTAGCCGCCTGGCGGCTGCCCATGTACCGCGTGGCAAACGTGCCCACGGCCGTGGTTTTCGCGCTGCGTGCACCGGCGGGCCCGGCAGCAGAATTAGCCTTGTGAGCCGCCGCCGTACCGGCCGGCACCAGGCCGCCCGCGTGCTTAATAATGGCATCCTGCAGCACTACATCGCCGGTGCGGGCATCCACATACACCCAGGCGCGGCTTTCGGGCTGCTGGGCATAAATATTGAATTTCCAGGCCAGCACCAGCGGGCGTTGGGCGGCCGTGGTCTGGCGGTAGTCTTCTACTACCACCAGCTCGCCGGTGGGGCGGTAGGTGGCAGCGGGGTTGCTCTGCTCCCGCCGCAGGCCGGCTTCGGCGCTGGCATCGTCCCACATGTAGCGGCTGGCTCCCACGGTGGCCAGGGCCCGCTGCAAGGCCGCGGCCGCGCTCAGGGCAGGCTTGGTGCTGAGGGTGGCGGGCACGGGCTTGAACTCGCCGCTGAGCACGCCGGCCGTGCGGTGCACGGTATACTGGCCGTGCTCCACTTTCACCCCGTTGAAGAACTGCTGAAACCGCTCGTGGCGCTGGCCCAGTTCGTCGGTTTCCACGCGCAGGGCGCGCAGGTCGTCGGCGGGGCGCAGGGCCAGCTCCTGGCGGAGCAGCTGGCGGCTATCGAGCGGGAGCTGACGTAGGCCGGCTCCGGTTTGGGCCGACAATACCCGCAGCTGCGGCGTGCCATCGGCAGGTAGAGTTTGGGCCGAAACGGCGGTCGCGGCCAGCAGCGGCAGGGCATACAATAGCCCGGCGCGTAGAGGTTGAATCATGAGCAAAAATGAACAGGGAAGAGTAGTGGCTAAAGATACATGCCGCAGCAGCACATTTGCACCGGGCCTCTAAACTTTAAGCTCTTACCTCGTCATTCCGGCCTCCGCGCGATGCCCGGCAGCCCCCGCTCCGTACCACCTGAAGTCCCGGCGCGGCGCTATTTTTGCGCCCACCCTACTTTCAATTATGGAGCAGCTGCCTCCCTGGCCTTTCCCTGATTCCGGCATCTTCGCCCCTCTCCCTTTGCCCTGGGTAGCCACCGTCTCCCGCTTCATCCGTGACTCGCTTTGCGGCTCTTTTCCTCGTCGCCCTCGTGCTGCTCCAAACGCTGGGGCCGGAGGTGCTGGTCGTGAACTATCAGCTGAACAAAGTCCGCATCACGGCGCGGTACTGCGTGAACAAAGCCCGGCCGCAACGGCACTGCAACGGCAAGTGCCACCTGGCCAGCCAGCTGCGCCAAACCGATAACGACGATAAAAAAGCCCCGGCCGGCCCCGTTGCCAAAATGAAGTACGAAGTGCTGCCCTTGGCGGCCTTGGCCTTTGCGCGGCCCGCCGCCCACCGCTGGCGGCTACCGGCCCGGCGCTACCCGGCGCTGCACCCGGCACGGTGCGCGGCCGGCCGCGGCCCCGCCGTATTCCGCCCGCCCCTCCTACCTGCCTGATTCCAGGGCTTGCTCACTACCTTGCCAGGCAGAAAAGCGGCCTGGCCCAAAAGGCCCTGTCGAGCCCGTGGCGGGCCTGAGCGCGCGTGTTCGCACGCATTATTTTTCAAGCAGTCAATAGTTTCTCCTCGATGCTTATGAAATCATTTTCCGCTTCCGTCTTTATTGGTTCGCTCGCATTGGCGGCATGCGGCCTGGCGGGCTGTCAGAATGATGTGGCCACACCTGCCATCGCGGGCACCGTCACCCTGCACCTGGACAACGGCGTGACCATGCCCAATCCCACCACCGGCACCCCCACGTTCGGCTCGCTGGTGCTGGGCTCCGGGGCCTACGTCAATGCCAACGGCGACGACTTCACGGTGAGCACCTTCAAGTATTACCTCTCCAACGTGAAGCTGCTGAAGGCCGACAACTCGACCTATGCGCTACCCAAAACCTACTACCTGGTAGACCAGACCAAGCCCGCCTCGCAGGAGCTCGTTTTCAGCGACGTGCCGGTGGGCGACTATACCGGCATCATCTTCGTGGTGGGCGTGGACAGCGCCCGCACCAAAGCGGGCAATTTCACGGAAGCCGTGCTCAACGCGGGCAACGGCATGCTCTGGACCATGAACGGCGTGGATGAGTTCATCAACGTGAGCCTGAGCGGCTACTCGTCGAAGGCCCGCTCGGGGGGGCTCACGTTCCACATCGCCGGCTACAAGCAGGCCAGCACCAACACGATTCGGACGGTGACAGCCCCTTTCCCGACCGCCAATTCCCCCATGCTGGTGCGCCCCGACCATGCGCCCGAAATTCACCTGCAAGTCGATATCGCCAGGATGTTCAGCGGCCCGAACCTGATAAATTTTACCAACACCTACAACGTGATGGGGGGCGCACCAGCGGTGAAGGTTGCCGATAATATTGCGGCCGGCATGTTTACGGTTGACCACATCCACGCCAACTAAGTACTCGTGCAAAAGTAACCGTCATGCAGCGCATTCTGCGCATTAAGCAGAATGCGCAGAATGACCGCCTTTTACTCGTTTACTTTTGCGCGACTACTTAGTAGACAGCAGAATGCGCCCGGCAACAACTTCAAAAACCGAGCCCCGCAATGACCTTATTGCCGCCGGGTGACGCGCCGCCCAACAGGGCTACCCCGCTACCGAACGGGCCGCCGATGGGCTGCTTCAGCTGCTGGAGAAACAGGCGAAGTAGTGGCTCAAAACAGGAAAAACCCCGGCCACTTGCGTAGCTTGTCCTTACCCAAGTTTTCAAATGGCCGCTGAAACGGTCCGGTCCGACCGCCCTAGGCGGTCCGACCGGTCGTCGTGAGGACGAAATCGTTGGTACTTAAACCGGTCGGACCGCCTAAGGCGGTCGGACCGGAGCAACGATGCAAAACTTGGGTAAGGACAAGCCACTTGCGTAGCCGGGGTTTTCTCATTTCCAGGTCCTGATTTTACCCCAGGGCCGTCACGCCGGGCAGCTCCTTGCCTTCCATGTACTCCAGCAGCGCGCCGCCACCGGTCGAGATGTAGCTCACCTGCTCGCCGAAGCCCATTTGCTGCACCGCCGCGGCCGAGTCGCCCCCGCCGATGAGCGAGTAGGCCCCGGCGGCCGTGGCCTCGGCAATGGCGCGGGCCACGTACTCGGTGCCGAGCGAGAAATTGCTCATCTCGAACACGCCCATCGGACCGTTCCAGAGGATGGTTCTGCTGTCGCGGATGACGTCGGCGAAGGCTTCGCGGCTATCGGGGCCCAGGTCGAGGCCCATCCAGCCTTCGGGGATGCTGGTATTGGCGGCAATGTCCACGTTGGCATCGTTGGCAAACCGGTCGGCGATGAGCGAGTCGCCGGGCAGCATCAGGTTCACGCCCTTGTCTTTGGCTTTCTGGATGAGCTGCCGGGCCAGGTCTACTTTGTCGGCTTCCAGCAGCGAATTGCCCACGTGCCCGCCCTGCGCCACGGCAAAGGTGTAGGCCATTCCCCCGCCGATGAGCAGGTTGTCTACCTTATCGAGCAGCTTTTCGATGATGAGAATCTTATCCGAAATCTTGGCCCCGCCCATGATGGCCGTGAAGGGCCGCTCGGCGTGCTCCAGCACTTTTTTGGCGTTGTCGATTTCGGATTGCAGCAGGTAGCCGCCCACCCGGTCCTGCGGGGCAAACGAGCTGGCCATCACGGCCGTGGAGGCGTGGGCGCGGTGCGCGGTACCGAAGGCATCGTTCACGTACACATTGCCCAAGGCGGCGAGCCGGGCGGCGAAAGCCGGGTCGCCGGCTTCTTCTTCTTTATGAAAGCGCAGGTTATCGAGCAGCAGCACCTGGCCGGACTGCAGCGCGGCGGCTTTTTGGGCCGCTTCGTCGCCGAGCACGTCGCCGCCCCACTGCACGTCGCGGCCGTATTCCTTTTGCAGATGCAGCACCAGGCTTTCGAGCGAGAATTTCTTCTCATGGCCACCCTTGGGCCGGCCCAGGTGCGAGAGCAGCACCACCGAGCCGCCATCGTTCAGGATTTTCATCACCGAGGGCGTAGCCATGCGGATGCGGGTATCGTCGGTGATGTGCAGGTCCTTATCGAGGGGCACATTGAAATCGACGCGCATCACGGCGCGCTTGCCGGCGAAATTGTAGGTGTCGAGGGTATTCATTAGGTGAGGGTGAGTGGTGAAGGACACAAAGAACGTCATGCTGAGCGAAGCCGAAGCATCTCGCTCGCACCGTTGACCGATTGAATCACTGCTGCACGCGAGATGCTTCGGCTTCGCGGACGCCAGATGAGCATGACGTTCTTTATTATTCCAGCGCCCCGCCTCTCCTTACCTTTGCCCTACTTATGAAAATCGGCATTTTTTTCGGGGGCACTTCGCGCGAGCGGGAAATTTCTTTCGCCGGCGGCCGCACCGTCTTTGATAATCTGGACAAGACGCTGTTTCAGCCCGTCCCCATCTTCGTGGATAGCCTGGGGCAGTTTATTCTGCTCGACTGGCAGTTCATCTACAAAGGCACCATTCGGGATTTCTATCCGCCGGTATCGTCGCAGCCGCCGTCACTGCACCATTTGCAGGTTTATATCGAAAGTCTGGGCGAGCTGAGCCACGACGAGAAATCCGAGGCTATTGCCAAGGTGGGCCGGCAGGTACAGCCCGAGCAGCTGCCCCTGCTCATGGACTTTGCCTTTCTGGCCCTGCACGGGCCGGGCGGCGAAGACGGCGCCATTCAGGGCCTGCTGGAGTGGCTGGGCATTCCGTATTCGGGCTCCGGCATCCTGCCCTCGGCGTTTGGCATTGATAAAATCGCGCAGAAGAAGCTGTTGAAAGCGCTGGGCCGGCCCACGCCCGACTTCCGCGTCATCACGGCCGAGGAATGGGATACCACCAACCACGCCGCCACCCTGGCCTACCTAGTGCGCGAAATAGGCCTGCCGCTGGTGCTGAAAGCCCCGCGTCAGGGCTCCAGTATCGGGGTCAGCATTCTGAAAACCGACGACCTGGCTAAGTTTGAGGCCGCCATCGAGCGCAGCCTGTTCCGCAAAACCCTGACCCGCGCCGACTGGCAGCGCCTGGGCGAGCAGGACCGGCTGGCCTGGGTGCAGCACTTGACGGACATCCGCGAAGGCATCGGCCTGCCGGTGGTGCTCGACGACGAAACCGACCCCATCTACCACCCCGAAACCCTACTTTTCACCCTCAACGAACGGCTGGAAACGGCCGAGGAAGTGCGCCTGACCAACATCGACGGCGAAACCCAGGTGCTGGTGGAGAGCTTTGTAGCGGGCCGCGAGTTCAGCTGCATTGTGGTGGAAGATTTCAACGGCGCGCCCCTGGCCCTGCCCCCCACCGAGATTGTGAAGGGCGAGGAGATGTTCGACTACCGCTCGAAGTACCTGCCCGGCCTGGCCCGCAAAGTCACGCCGATTGACTTGCCGGAGGATAAAATTCAGGAAATCCGCGAGGCTTGCGAGGAGATGTTCCGCACGTTCGGCTTCCAGGTGTACGCCCGTCTGGATGGCTTCTATGTTGAAGGGCATGAGGGTATGGGGGTAGGCGGGTATGAGGTGAACGATGTTTCTCCCCAAACCCCTACCCTCCTACCCTCCCACCCTCCTACCCTAAAAAATCCTACCCTTTACCTGAATGACCCGAACACGACTTCGGGCATGCTGCCGGCTTCGTTCTTTTTCCACCAGGCGGCCGAAATCGGGCTCAATCCTTCGCAGTTTCTCACGTTCCTCATCCGCACGTCGCTGGCGGCCCGCCGCCGCGCCGGTCTGCGCCCCGTGAAGCTGGGGCAGCTACTGGCCCAGCTGGACGCTGCCGTGGCCGGCCGCCAGCACGAGACCACCGAGCGCATTCGCGTGGCCGTGATAATGGGCGGCTACTCCTCGGAGCGCCACATTTCGGTGGAAAGCGGGCGCAATATTTTCGAGAAGCTCAGCTCGTCGGCCAAGTACGCGCCGGTGCCGGTGTTCCTCACCGGCTCGGCCCAGGAGCACAGGCTTTATGTGCTGCCCGTGAACGTGATGCTGAAGGACAACGCCGACGACATCCGCGAGAAAATCGAGCACGCCGAGGCCGGCGAGGCCCCGCACCCCATTCTGGCGCGCATTCGGCGCGAGGCCGGGGCCATTACCAGCACCTACGCCGGGCAGGCGCTGGCCCAGCCGCGCCGCATCTCGTTCGAGGAGCTGGCCCAGCTAGCTGATGAGGTGTTCATCGCGCTGCACGGCCGGCCCGGCGAGGACGGCGCATTGCAGCAGGAGCTGGAAAAATTCAACCTGCCCTACAACGGCTCGGGCGTGGCCAGCAGCAGCGTCACCATCAACAAGTTCGAAACTAACCAGCGCCTGCGCGAAGCCGGCTTGCTGGTGGCCGAGCACCGCATGGCCACTAAGCTGGAGTGGCTGGCCGACGCCGAAAGCTTCTACCGCGGTCTCGAAACGCAGTTCCCCTACCCGTTCATCGCCAAGCCCGCCGACGACGGCTGCTCTTCGGCGGTGAAGAAAATCAAGACCCGGGCCGAGCTCGAAGCCTTCAGCCAGCTCATCTTCCGCACCGAGGAAGACCTGCTGCCCGCCCCGGCCGAGGTGCTGAGCCTGGGCTTCAAGGAGGAGTTTCCGCGCAAGGAGGCTTTCCTGGTCGAAACCCTCATCAGCCGCGACGGAGCCGCGCATTTCCTGGAAATCACCGGCGGCCTGCTCACGAGCTATGACGAAGACGGCCTGCTCGTTATCGAAGTATTCGAGGCCAGCGAGGCCCTGGCCACCGGCGAAGTGCTGAGCCTGGAGGAGAAATTTCTGGCCGGCGAAGGCCAGAACATCACCCCCGCCCGCTACGACGTGGATGCCGTGGAGCGCCAGCGCATCTCGAACGAGGTGAAGGCCGTGCTGCGCCGCGTGGCCGAAGTGCTCAATATTCAGGGCTATGCCCGGATTGACGCCTTCGTGCGCGTGCGCCAGGAGGGCGAAGTTGAGGTGCTAATTATCGAAGTCAACTCGCTGCCCGGCATGACGCCGGCCACCTGCATTTTCCACCAAACGGCGCTGGCCGGCTACACGCCCTACGAGTTTATCGACCGGATTCTGGAGTTCGGCAAGGCGCGGGCTTCTAAAATGGTTAACGGTTAATGGTCAGTGATTAATGGACGGCCGCCCCGCTGCTTCCAAAAACGCCCCCTAAGAACATTAACCATTGACCATTAATCATTAACCACTAAATAATGGCTCTTCTTACCTCCAATACCCCGCTCGACGTCGTGAAGCACCTCATGCTTATCGCGTTGGTGGGCCTGATGCTTGTGCTAGGCTTTTTCTACGTGTACCTGCCCGTGAGCACGCACCACGGCGAAACCATCACCGTGCCCAAGGTGACGGGCATGAACGTGGCCGGCCTTGAGGACTATCTCGACGAGCGCAAGCTGGCCTACTTTGTCGACGACTCCAGCTATAATCCCGGCGTCCGGCCCTTCACGGTGCTGGTGCAGGACCCCGCCCCGGGCGAGAAGGTGAAGGAAGGCCGCAAAATCTACATCCAGGTGAGCATGAAAAACCCACCGGTCATCAAGATGCCGAAGCTGACCGGCAACTCCTCGAAAGCCGCCATGCTCATCCTCAAAAGCTACGACCTGGTGGCGGGCCAGGTGCAGCTGGTGCCCGACTTAGCTTCGGGGGCGGTGCTCAAGCAGCTCGTCAACGGCAAGGAAATTGCGCCCGGCGCATCCATTGCTAAGGGCACTCAGGTAGATTTGGTAGTGGGCGACGGCCAGGGCAACCAGACCTTCGCCGTGCCCAATCTCGTGAATAAGCCCGCGGATGAGGCCATTACACTACTCCTGGGCCAGGGCCTGCAGAAAGGCGAAGTATTTGAGCAGCCCGCCGAAGAGGGCCAGGTCCCCGGCACGGTGGTGCGCCAGCGCCCCATGGCCGGCCCCGATGCCACCATCCGCATGGGCCAGCTGGTGGATATCTGGGTGGCGAAATAGGTCATTGTTTTAAACCCAGAGAACGTCATGCCTCATCTTGCGTCCGCGCAGTCGAAGCATCTCTACCGAGCCACTAATCAATTTTAGTATTGCGGTAGAGATGCTTCGGCAAGCTCAGCATGACGTTCTTTTATTGCGTATCACGTTCTGTTCCCGTGCACTTTTTCCTTCGCCGGCGGCGTTAGGCTCCCAAAATCCTGCTACATGATGACACTTTTCCACGCGTCGCGCCAACTGCTGCTGCCGCTGCTGCTGGCGGCGGCCGGTGCGGTCTCAGCCCAGGCCGTTATCACGGGGCCGCTGGCGGCTGACCCCGGCCGCGCTCATTTTGCGCCCTCGCCTATGCTGCGCCCACAGCTGCGCGGCGCGGCCGGCACTACTGCGCTGGCTCTTCCCTTCTTCGACGATTTTACCTCGCCGCTCGAAGGCGCGCCGAAAGTGCTGAACTGGATGCCGACGGGCGGGGCCATCGTGAGCAACCGCCTGGCGCTGGCCCCCCTCACGCGCGGAGCCGCCACCCTCGACGGCCTGCGGGCCAATGGCCGCACCTACAGCAACGCCGTGGCCAGCTCCTACGGCCCCATCGATTCGCTGATGTCGCAGCCCATCGACCTGAGTAGCTATACCACTGGCAGCCAGGTGGCCCTGAGCTTTGCCTGGCAGGCCGGCAGCATCGTGGGCGCGCCCAATGCCAATGTGAATAACAATACCGTCAGCCTGGAGCTATTCGTCAAAACGAACCCCAACCGCTGGGAATCGGTGTGGGTGTACACCAGCCAACGAGCCCGTACCGGCTTCCGGCAGCAGGTGATTCTGCTCAATCAGGCCAAATACCTGCACGCCAACTTTCAGTTCATGTTCGTGGCCAGCGGCAATAATTCGGACAACAGCGACAACTGGAGCGTCGACTACGTGCTACTCGACCGCGGCCGCGCGCGCGGCCTGACCGACACCACGTTCGTGGACGTAGCGACCAGCGCCGGCTTGCGGGGCGGCGCTCCTTCGGGAGGGCTGCGCAGTCCCTTGCGCCGGTTTACCTCGATGCCGGTATGGCAGTTCAACGCCGCGGCTTCGCCTACCAGCGAGCTCAATCCCAAGCTTGGCGTGAACGTGACCAACCTGAACTCCGGGCCGCTGGCCCTGCGCACCGGCGTAACGGGCACCGTGCGCGAGTTGCCCGCGGCTAGCCCAATCGGCACCTGGCTGCAGGACGTCCGCAACCTGCCGCCCGGAAACCCGCGCCTGGACAGCGTGACCGGCGCGGCCAACCGCGTGGCCCTGCCCACCACGGCCACGCCCAAGATTTTGCGCTACACGCTGGCGCTCAACTCGCAGGAAACCACGCCGCGCACGCTGGCCAACGACACGATATCCCGCGATGTGGAGCTGGGCACCTACTATGCCTACGACGATGGCACGGCCGAAAACTTCATCCAATTGGTGCCCTACGTGACCGGGCAGGCGGGAGCCCTGGCGTACCGCTTCGACCTCAACCGCCCCGACTTTGTGCGCTCCCTGCGCCTGTACCCGGTATTTTCAGCTTCCGACCAGCTGGCCCGGTCCGTCACCATCAGCATCTGGGACGATGCGAGCGGACAGCCTGCTACCGCCGCCCGCGCCTCCAAAACCGTTACCATTCCGGCCGCGTCGGCTTTTCCAGCAGGTTGGCAGTATTTCGAAGTCACCTTCGACCAGCCCGTGCCCGTGACCGGTACGTTCTACGTGGGCTTCACCCAGCCCTCGCAAAGCCGCAACCTGCAGTATGGCCTCGACCTGAACAGCTCGGTGCCGGCAGGCTACTTCTGGCGGCGCGACAACTTTGGCACCTGGCTGGCCAACCCCGCCTCGCTGAACCGCGGTGCCCCCATGATGCGCCCCGTGATGACGAATAACATAGCTACTGCTACCGCCTCAGCCCGCGAAACGGCCGCCTTCAGCGTGTATCCCAACCCGACGCATGGCACCGTGAGCATCGACGGGCCGGCCTTTGCCCGCGCCGCCGTGCTCGACGCCCTGGGCCGCGTGGTGTGGGAGCAGCCCGCCGCCCAGGCCGGCCAGCCCACGCTGCCGCTTCCCGCGCTGGCCGCCGGCATCTACACCGTGCGCCTGACCCTGGCCGACGGCCGCACCGTGGGCCGCCGGCTGGCCATTTTGTAGCCTATTAAACCACATAAAAAAACCCTTCAGACAAATCTGAAGGGCTTTTTTATGTGGTGCTTGCTGACCAGCGAAACTCCGTTACCAGGTTTCAGGAGGCGCTGCAGGTACGCAGCAGGCTGCCTGCTTACTAGTTAGCGGGCATCAATACCGTGTCGATTACGTGGGTTACGCCGTTGCTCGATACCACGTTGGCAATGGTTACTTTCGACATGCCGCCTTTGGCATCTTTCAGCATTACGCCGTTGCCGTTGGCTATTACGGTCAGCGTTTCGCCTTGCACGGTGGTCAGCGTCTGACCGTTTTGAAGGTCGGCGGCCATGAGGCGGCCGGGTACTACGTGGTAGGTCAGGATTTTGGTGAGGGTGGGCTTCATTTCGGGCGTCACCAGCGAGGCTACGGTGCCGGCGGGCAGCTTATCGAAGGCAGCGTTGGTGGGAGCAAATACGGTGAAGGGGCCCGCGCTTTTCAGCGTTTCTACCAGACCGGCGGCCTTCACGGCGGCTACCAGCGTGGTGTGGTCGGAGCTGCCGGCGGCGTTATCCACGATGTCTTTGTCGGCCGTCATCATGGCTCCGCCCACCATTACGCCAGCACCGGATTCCATCTTCATGCTGCCGCTGTTGCCCATCATGTCGCCTTTGCGGGGCTGGGTTTTGGACTTCATCTTGTCGCCGGCATCCGACTTGCCTTTGACTTTCATCTTGCCATCGTCCGCCATTTTGGTTTTGGTGGTCATGCCGTCGGCTTTGGTCTTAGTCTTTTCGTCGTCGCTTTTGGTCTTCATGCCATCCTGGGCAAAAACCGGAGTGACTAGAGCCACAGCGAGGGCGAAAGTGGCGAGAAATGGCTTGGTGTTCATGAGTGCAGGTGTTAGTGAAAGAATTTATAATCTTTATCTAACGCAAAAACACAATATTGGTTGGTGCCATTGATTTCGAATAAGACTACCGCACCAAAATCTGCAACTGCGTTTCCAGGCTCTGGGGGTACTTTGGAGCCGACAGCATTTGGAGGCTTCCAACGCCTCATCCGGATTTGGCAGGTACTGGGGGCCGTTGTACATGATTTGATGCGGAAGCCCTGGATTTCGAAAAACGAAGCGCTGCTTTATTTTGACAGGACTTACGCGGGATGAAACGGGGGGAGCTGGGTCAGCGGGTAAAAAAACGTTGAGCCGTAGGGATGCAACATGTTGCATCCCTACGGCTCTGAGCTAAACCGGCAACCCTACTACACCTTTTCGGGCAGCAGCGTGGCTTCGGGATAGTTGCCGAGGATGGGCTGGCCGGCGGGGCCGTTGGTCACGGCTTCCACCAGCAGCTTGCCGCCCACGAACGCGCCTTTCCACGACTCGCCCAGGCCGCCGAAAACCTCTTCGCGGTCGCCGCGCGAGCGCAGCTTGTTGATGCCGACTTTGAAGGAGCGGATTTCCCGGGCCGTGCGCTTGGCCAGCGCCTCATCATCGGAGGCAATGGCGGCCACCAGGGCCCCGTTGGAAATGTTCATCTCCCCCACCAGCTCATCGATGCGGTCGACCAGCACGATGCTGTCAATCGGGCCGAAGGGCTCTTTGAAGTACAGCTCGCTCTGGCGGGGCAGGTTCACGAGGGCGCGCGGGGCCACGTAGGCGCTGCGGTCCTGGCCGGGCAAGAACAAGCTGTCGTCGAGACGGCCGTTGAGCAGCGGAGTAGCCCCGGTTTTCAACGCATCCTGGTAGAGGCGGTCGAGGTCCCGGGCCTGGGCGGCGTTGATGACCGGGCCGAAAGCCAGGTCGGGCAGCTTATCATCCGCGCTGTCCACCAGCGTGGGGTTGCCCACTTTCAGGTTGCGCACGGCATCCCAGTAGGTTTCCAGGAACTGCGGAAACAGGCGGCGCTCCACCACGAAGCGCACGTAGGCGGTGCAGCGCTGCTTGCCGTAGTCGTAGCCCTTCTTGAGCTGGTCGGCCAGGGTGTTCCAGTCGCTGTAGTCCCAGATGCCGTAGGCATTCACGCCTTCCATTTCCAGCATGTAGCGCTTGTCGGTAGTGGCCAGGGCATCGGCGATATTGCGGGCGTTTTTGCGGCCGCCCACGAAACTGAGGCAGTCGATGGCGGCGTGCTTCACCAGCACGTCGCTCAGCTCGCCGCCCGCGCCGCTCACCAGCGTCACGGGCACGCCGGCCCGGCGCACCAGCGCAAAGGCCAGGCTCAGGGAAATGAAGCCGCCATCGGTGGGCGTTTTGGCGATGACGGAGTTGCCGCACAGCGCCTGCACCAGCACCGCGTGCAGCAGCACCGACATGGGGTAGTTCCACGAGGCAATGTTCGACACCAGGCCCAGCGGCGTGCGGCTGCCCAGCAGCTGGTCAATGTTGTCGACGTACCACTGCACGCCCTCCACGGCGCGGTCGATGTCGGTGAAACCGAGCTTGTAGGTTTTACCGATTTCCCACATCAGCAGCTTGCCGATGAGGTCGACGTGCGGTCGCAGCGCCTCCAGGGCGGCCTGAACGCGAGCGCGGCGCTCGTCGCGGTCGGTAGCGGCCCAGGCAGGGGCCTCCTGCTTGGCGGCCAGCACGCCCCGCAGGGCGGTGGCGCTGTCCAGCATGGGCAGGCTGCCGAGCAGCGTGCCATCTATCGCGGAGTGAAACTTCCGAGGGTTGCCCGGCTCCTGCCAGCGGCCTTCCAGCAGGTTGAGGAAGCCGCCCTCGGGCGTGAAAATTTCCGGCGCGGCCTGTTTTACCTGGGCCAGCAGCGTGGCAAATTCAACCTGGGGCGAAATGATTTTGGGCATGTGGGAATGAGTTACGGGTTAAGAGGATGAGTTAAGAGTTAAAAATCACAGCAGGACTTACGCAACTTGAAAGCTAAATTATTGATTTTCAACAATAAGACAAATTCGCCTTGTCTGGATGAATGATTAACAATCAGCTTACACAGCGCATGAAGTCCGTAACTCCCATATATGTTGGGAGTTGAAAGCAGCCGTTTGATTTTAACTCTTATCTTCTACCTGTTAACTGCTGTTGCGCAGCATGGTCACGGCCTAGCCCCCCTCTCCCCGGTGAGAGGGGAGCTAGGCCGTGAGGTTGACGCCAAGACGGCCCGCCGTGCGTAAAGTCAGTCATCAAAGTAAGCAAGCGACAGCATTGTCCAAACTTTATTTCAATGCACCCCAAACCGTCCTCCCGACAAAGAAAAACCCCGTTTCCTGGCTGGAAACGGGGTTTTTAGTGGCCGCGTTAGGAATCGAACCTAAATCAAGAGCTTCGGAAACTCTCATACTATCCGTTGTACGACGCGGCCGGAATAGGCTGCAAAAGTAGCCACAAAAGCCCACGCAGCCAAATGACAGTGCCACTTTTCTGGCGTTAAAACCGGTTTCGGCACAACCTTAGGTCCAGAAACAAAGTTAATCCAGCACCTCAATCATCTTTCATTCACTCATTTTCTTCATGAAAAAGAATCTGTATACCGCCGATGCGGCGGCCGTGGGTGGCCGTAGCGGCCGCGTTCGCTCCGCCACTGGCGTAATCGACCTGGATATGTCCGTGCCGGAAGGCCTGGGCGGCAAAAAAGGCGCCACCAATCCCGAAGAGCTGTTTGCCGCCGGCTATGCCTCGTGCTTCCAGCAGGCGCTGCTCGTGATTTCGGAGCGCGCTAGTGATACCCTCGATAAGGAAAGCTCGGTGCATTGCTCCGTTACACTGTTTCAGGAAGGTGAAGGCTACGGCCTGAGCGCCATCCTCGACGTGGACTTGAAGAAATTCGACGAGGCCAAAACCATTGAAATGGTGCGCCAGGCCCACAAAATATGTCCTTATTCCGTTGGCACCCGTGGCAACATGGAAGTCGAGCTGCGCGTGATGGGCAAGGCCATCCCGGTGCAGGCCGAAGAAAATGTCGGCGTGGCCGAAGGAAAATAAGTTGAGAGTTAAAAGTTAAAAAGGCCCGTCCGGTAATCCAGACGGGCCTTTTTAACTTTTAACTCTCAACTTTTAACTAGCCTTAGGCGGTAGCCAGCACTTCTTTCACGCGGGCGGCGGCATCTTTCAGCAATACAGCTGAAGACACTTTCAGGCCGCTTTCGTTGATGATGCGAGCGCCTTCCTCAGCGTTGGTGCCTTGCAGGCGCACGATGATGGGCACGCGGATGTCGCCGATGGCTTTGTAGGCCTCAACTACCCCGTTGGCCACCCGGTCGCAGCGCACGATGCCGCCGAAGATGTTGATGAGAATAGCCTTCACGTTCGGGTCCTTCAGGATGATGCGGAAGCCGGCTTCCACCGTCTGGGCGTTGGCTCCACCCCCCACGTCGAGGAAGTTGGCCGGCTCGCCGCCGCTCAGCTTGATGATGTCCATGGTGGCCATGGCCAGGCCGGCACCGTTCACCATGCAACCCACGTTGCCGTCGAGCTTCACGTAGTTCAGGTTGTTCTGGCTGGCTTCCACTTCCAACGGGTCTTCCTCGTTAAAGTCGCGCAGGGCCACGAAATCCTTGTGGCGGTACAGGGCGTTTTCGTCCAGCGTCACCTTGGCGTCAACGGCCAGGATTTTGTTGTCCGACGTTTTCAGCACGGGGTTGATTTCGAACATGGCCGAATCGGTTTCGTCGTAAGCCTTGTACAGGGCCGTTACGAACTTCACCATTTCCTTCTGTGCTTCGCCTTCGAGGCCGAGGTTGAAGGCAATTTTGCGGGCCTGGAAGCCTTGCAGGCCCACGGCGGGGTCCACGTGCTCGCGGTGGATTTTCTCGGGGTGCGACTCGGCTACTTCCTCAATGTCCATGCCACCCTCGGTGGTGTAGATGATGACGTTTTTGCCCAGCGCCCGGTCTAGCAGCACGCTCATGTAGTACTCCTTCGGCTCCGAAGCGCCGGGGTAGTACACGTCCTGCGCCACCAATACCTTATGCACTTTGCGGCCTTCGGCAGTGGTTTGCTTGGTGATGAGCTGCATACCGAGGATGTTGCCGGCAATTTCCTTCACCTGCTCCAGGTTTTTGGCGAGCTTCACTCCGCCCCCTTTGCCCCGACCACCCGCGTGAATCTGCGCCTTAATAACGTACCAGCTGGTACCGGTATCGGCGGTGAGCTTCTCGGCGGCGGCTACGGCCTCCTCGGGCGTGTCGGCCACGATGCCTTCCTGCACGCGCACGCCGTATTTTTTCAGGATTTCTTTGCCCTGATATTCGTGAATGTTCATAAAAATGAAAAAGGGGTGGGTTAGCTACACTGACCTTCGGTTGCTGACGCGAAAGTACGGCGGCCGGGCCTTACTGCGCATACCACCGGGCCAAAACGGTTTCGG
Source organism: Hymenobacter antarcticus (assembly GCF_039539545.1). NCBI lineage: Bacteria > Pseudomonadati > Bacteroidota > Cytophagia > Cytophagales > Hymenobacteraceae > Hymenobacter > Hymenobacter antarcticus. Next base: position 29,209 of record NZ_BAABDI010000005.1, read on the forward strand.
CAGGCTTGTGCTGGGGCGTGAAATCGGCGTGCCGGCGGGCCGGGCCATCAGCCTCCAGCCCCGGGTACCACTTCCAGATAAACGTGCCTTTTAGCCACGGCAGGCCCCAGCAGGCCCGAAACAGGGCCTCGTAGCAGCGGGCCTGCGTGGCCTCGTCGGGGGTTTGCAGGGCCGCCGTGCGCTCGGGCCACTCCCAGGGACGGATGGCGGCATCGGCCGTGGTCTTGTAGCCCACTTCGGTAAAAACAACGGGCTTTTTGATTTTTTTCTGCCACTGGGCCAGCTTTTGCAAATGCGGCTGCCAGCCGCGCAGCAAGGTGTCGAGCGATGGATTATCGGCCGTGCTCAACGGGAAATACGCCTGCACGCCCACGTAATCGAGGGCGTCCCAGAATCGGATTTGCTGGTACTCGCCGCTCCAGTTGGCCGCGTAGGTGAGCGGCCCATGGTACACCCGCCGAATCTGGCGGATGAGCGTGCGCCAGGCTTTTTCGTGGGCCGGCTCGGTGGCGTGCTGCAGCTCGGTGCCGATGCACAGGCCGGCGCAGTGCGTGGTTTCGGCCAGTTGGGCGTAGTGCAGCATAAAGCTGGAATAGCTGGCAAACCACGCGTCCCAGTCGGCCGGGCTGGCCATGTTAATGTCGCCGGGCCAGGCGCTGCGGCCCCGCACCCACAAGTGCGGCTTGAGCAGCGTGCGGATGCCACGCTGCCGCGCCAGCCGCACGGTGTGGGCAATGCCGGCATCGCTCTCGCCCCACAGGCCCCAGCGCCCCACCGGCCGCGCCGTGATGGTGCGAATGGTGGGGTCGGCGGCCCCGCTCTGCCAGCCAAAGGGTGTTTGGGCAATCCAGGTCACCCCAGCTTTGCGCAGCGGCTCCAGCTCGGCGGCCGTCACCGAATCGCCGCCCACCCAGTTCACGCCGCGCAGGCGGCTGCTATCGAACGCCAGGGGCCGACCAAGTGGCAATGCCGCCATATACGGCTCCTGAGCCGCCGGCCTGGCAGCGCGGGGCCTTTGCCACAGCAACACCAGCAGCCCCAACCCGGCTAGCAGGACCAGCGGCCACCAGCGGCGCACGGCGAACGGAGACGGTGATAAAGTCATGAATAGAAAAATAGAGCGGCTTCACGTTTTATGATAAGTTAAAAGTTGAGAGTTAAAAGCTAAAACCCAAGCTGCCTGGATTTTAACTTTTAACTCTCAACTTTTAACTTATCACAAAAAGGTGCAGGAACTTGGAAACCGCTGTAGTAGCCCGCAAAATAGTACGCACACCAATTTGTAGCCTACGTATAGGGTCCAGCTTCGCCGTGCCCTTCCGGATTCTGCGTAGCTTTGCCGTTACCCGCACCATTCACGTCTATCGCTGCCCGCCGTTGCTGCAAGCTATTAACATCCATAAGAGCTACAACTCTCTTAACGTGCTCAAGGGCATTGATTTGACGATTGAGAAATCGGAAATCGTGAGCATCGTCGGCTCCTCCGGGGCGGGCAAAAGCACGCTGTTGCACATTCTGGGCACGCTCGACAACCCCGATTCGGGCGAAGTGTTGTTCGATGGTGAGTCGGTTAGCTCCCTGGGGCGCAACGATTTGGCCCGGTTCCGTAACCGGCACATCGGCTTTATTTTCCAGTTTCACAACCTGCTGCCCGAGTTCACGGCCCTCGAAAACGTGTGCCTGCCCGCCTACCTGGCCGGGCGCTCCGAGAAAGAAGTGCGCGTGCGGGCCCGCGAATTGCTGGGCATGCTGAACATGGAATTTCGGGCCAACCACAAGCCCAGCGAGATGAGCGGCGGCGAGCAGCAGCGCGTGTCGGTAGCCCGCGCCCTGATTAACTCACCCGAAATCATCTTCGCCGACGAGCCCAGCGGCAACCTCGATACCAAGAACGCCCAGGAGCTGCACCAGATTTTCTTCCTGCTGCGCAAAGAGCTGGGCCAGACCTTCGTTATCGTGACGCACAACGACCAGCTGGCCGAAATGGCCGACCGCAAGATTGTGATGCGCGACGGGCACATCCTGGAAGGCGGGTAGGTTTTTTTCACCGCAGAAGACGCAGAAGAAAAGCGCAGAAGGGCCGCAGAGGATTTTTTCTTCTGCGGCCCTTCTGCGCTTTTCTTCTGCGTCTTCTGCGGTGAAAGCATTTCAGCCCATTTAGAAAGCGAAAACCTTTGCTCCGGCCGCTTACCCAATCTTATTAGCCGCATTTTTTTCATTAATGCATATAAACAACTGATAAACAGCAATAATATTTACCAATATTTTTGGCTTTTCTGGCACGTTTCTCGCAATGCTTCGGTTATAAACCCGAACATCAGTTGGACACATTACTAAAGAAAACCGCCATGAACGAGGCCCCCAAAACCACCAAGGAAGTTACCAAGAAAGCTAAAGTCGAGAGTTTCGATATCTCGCGTTCCGACGAAACGCTGGACCTGGCGAAGGACCTCGCCAAGTTCATTAAAGACAACAAGCTTAGCACGACGGTGCAGGGCAAGGAGTTCGTGAACGTGGAAGGCTGGCAGTACGCCGGCTCGCGGCTGGGCATCGTGCCCATCGTGGAGCACGTCATCAACGTGAGCAGCCCCGAGGAGCTGAAATACCAGGCCAAGGTGACGCTCTACGACATTCGCCACGGCGCGACCGTGGGCGCAGGCTTCGCGGTGTGCTCCAATAAGGAGAGCGGCAAGAAATTCTACCAGGAATTTGCCATCATGAGCATGGCGCAGACCCGCGCCATCGGCAAAGCCTACCGCAACTGCCTGGCTTGGATTATCCGCGCCGCCGGCTACGAGCCCACGCCCGCTGAGGAAATGGACTACAACACCAACGCACCCGCTGCTGTAGTTGCTCCGGCTGCCGCTGTAGCCAAGGCCGTGCCCGCCATGCAGGTGGTGCCTGCTGAAGCTCCGACAGTGGCTGCCGAGCAGGCTGGCGCCCCGATGCAATACGCAACGGCTGCTCAGAAAGAGGAAATTATTCGCTTGCTGAACCACCCGGTGATTACCCGCCCCGAGAAAACCAAGATGCTGCTCAACATCAACCGGCTTGATGAGGAGCGCGCCATCCAGTCCATCGCCAAGCTGCGCAAGGCTATTGATGACCGTGAGAACGGCGAAAAGGCTGCCGCGTAAGTTCCGGCTGTATTAGTTGAGAAGCCCGGTGCCGCAAGGTACCGGGCTTCTTTGTTGCCCTTTTCTACAGGGCAGGGGGCTGAGTTTATCCGCCAAAGTTGAGGCCGCCGCGTTCCGTTGGCAGTCCCTGATGATAAGGAATCCGTGGTCAGCGGTTAGAGGCACCTTCCTGAGCAGGCTGGTAATCCAGTCCGTTACCACCTGGCGCTTTCCCTTTTTAATAAAGCGCGGAGACGAACTTCCAGGCGCGCGGCAGCGTAACCGAGTGAAAAGGCCGGACTCGCGGGACCGTGCTTGCCTGACCGGCCCCAGTATTCAGCCTTTGGGAAACCCTTACGCTAAAGCCGGGCAAGCTGACTCGGGACCAGAAGCGAAAGAGCCTGTATTTTAGCCTGCACATCTCCCCTATGCCCGATACGCCTGCTTCGACCCTGCCCGCTGACCTAGCGGGCCCCGAGGATTTCTCGCTTACGCTGCTGGAAGTCGCCCTTACGGGCTTCGCTCTGTTCCGCCCGGTGTACGACGCGGCCGACGAGACAATCACCGACCTGGCTTACGAGTACCTCAACCCCGCCGCCCAGCAGATGCTGCGGCTGCCGCAGCGCCCCACCGAGTCTTTTCTGACGCGCTTCCCCAGCGCCGGGCCGGCCGGCATTTTTGCCTTTTACCGCGATGCTTTCCTATCGGGGCAGACCCAGCGCGAGGCCTTCAATTTTCAGCACGACGGCCTCGACGGCTACTTTCACCTGGTGGCCCGGCGGCAGGGCGCGCTGCTGGTCGTCAGCTTCCTCGACACCCGCGACCCGCTGCCGGCGGCCCAGGCCGGGGCCCTGCACCAGGCCCAGGCCCGCGAACGGGCCGCCCAGGCCGAGGCCGAGCGTCAGCGGGGAGAGCTCGAACGCGTATTCGAGCAGGCCCCCGTGGCCATTGCCGTGTACCGTGGACCCCGGTACGTCATCGAGCTGGCCAACCCCACGGCGTGCCGGCTGTGGGGCCGCACCCCGGAGCAAATCCTCGGCAAAGGCTTGTTTGAGGCGCTGCCCGAGGTGGCTGGCATGGGCTACGAAGAGCTGCTGGACGGGGTGATGGCCACCGGCATGCCCCACGTGGCCTACGCCATGGAGGCTCAGCACGACCGCAACGGCCGCCGCGAAACCGTGTACTGGGACTTTGTGTACGTACCCATGCACGAGGCCGACGGCAGCATCTACGGGGCCATGGTGGTGGCCACCGAAGCCACCGAGCAGGTCCGGGCCCGCCAGCAGCTGCAGCAGCTCAACGATGAGCTGGAGCAGCGCGTGGCTGCCCGCACGGCCGAAACCCGCGCCGCCCTCGTCGGGGCCGAGCAGCAGCGCGAGCAGCTGCGGGTGCAGCAGGGCCTCTTGAGCCAGATTATCGGCCAGGTGCCGGCCGCCATCGCCACGCTCAGCGGCCCCGAGCACCGCTATTCGTTCTTCAATGACCAGTACCAACAGCTGGTCGCCGGCCGCGCCGTGCCCGGCCGCCCGGTGGCCGAGGTGCTGCCCGAAATAAAGGAACAGGGATTCCTGGCCCTGCTTGACCGGGTATATGCCACTGGCCAGCCCTTCAGCGGCACCGAAACGGTGCTCCTGCTGCCGGGTTCCGCCGCCGGGTTGACCGAGACGCGCTACATCGACTTTATTTACCAGCCGCTGTTCGACGGCCAGGAGCGCCCGCAGGGCATCCTGGCGTTCGTCGCGGACGTGACCGACCGGGTGCGGGCCCGCAAGCAGGCCGAAACGGTGCAGGCCGCCATGCTGGCCGTGGTGCAGCGCCAGGCCCAGCAGCGGCAGGACCTGTTCCAGGTATTTGAGCAGACGCCGGTGTCCATTGTGCTGCTGCGCGAGCCCGACCACCGCATCGACCACTTCAACCCGGCCTTCGTGGAGCTGTTTCCGCCCGAAGTGTGGACCGGGCCGCTGCGCGGCCACACCCTGACGGAGGTGTACCCGCGCATCCGGCTGGCCGGTTTGGTCGAGCTGATGGACATCGTGTACGCCACCGGCGAAAGCCAGGCCGTCATCGATATGCCGCTCGCCAAACTGCACCCCGGCAGCCCGCGCTACGTCACGTTTGCCTACCAGGCCTACCGCGAGGAAGGCCGCATCGTGGGCGTGGCGGCGTTTGTCTACGATGTGACCGACCAGGTGCTGGCCCGCCAACAGGTGCACGCCCTGAACGCGGAGCTGGCCGCCATCAACCAGGAAATGCTGGCCACCAACGAGGAGCTGAAGATTACCAACAGCCGCCTCACGCGCACCAACGCCGACCTGGACACCTTCGTTTATTCGGCATCGCACGACCTGAAGTCGCCCATCACCAACGTGGAAGGCCTGCTGCTGGCCCTGCGCGAGCACCTGCCGGCCCCGGCCCTCGAAGTCCCGCTGGTGCCGCGCCTGCTCGGCATGATGGACGACGCGGTGGCCCGCTTCCAGCAAACGCTGGGCCACCTCACCGATGTTTCGCTGCTGCAGGCGCTGCCCGACCACTCCGCCGCCGAAACCGTCGACCTGCCCGCCCTGGTCGACGCCGTGCGCCTCGACATGCTGCCCGAGCTGACCGCCGCCGGGGCCACCCTCACCGTGGACCTGGCCGCGTGCCTCACGGTTCGCTTTTCGGCCAAAAACCTGCGCTCCATCGTCTATAATCTGCTCAGCAACGCCGTGAAGTACCGGGCACCCGACCGGGCGCCGGCCGTGGTGTTGCGCTGCCACGCCGCCGCCGGCCAGGTGGTGCTGGAAGTGCAGGACAACGGGCTGGGCCTGAGCGCGGCCCAGCAAAGCGAATTGTTCCGCATGTTCCGCCGCCTGCACGGCCACGTGCCCGGCTCGGGCGTGGGCCTGTACATGGTCAAGAAAATGGTGGAAAACGCCGGCGGCACCGTGGCGGTGCACAGCCAGCCGGGCGTGGGCTCCACGTTCACCGTTACGCTGCCCAACGCGGGCTAGCCCTTCACCCTTTATCCTCCTGCTTACATGAAAAAGCTTTCGAGCGTGCTCCTGGTCGACGACGATTCGACCAACAATTTCTTGAACGAGCTGCTGTTTCAGAGCCTCGGCGTCACGGACCGGCTGCTGGTGGCCGAAAACGGTAATCAGGCCCTGGACCTCATTGAGAATACCGCCGGCCCCGACGAGCCCGCCCTCATCCTGCTGGACGTAAACATGCCCGGCATGAACGGCATCCAGTTCCTGGAAGCGTACAAGCGCCTGCCCCAGGCCCAGCGCAGCGCCACGGTCGTCATCATGCTCACCACCACCATGGACGCCCGCGACCTAGCCCGCCTCGAAGAGCTCAACATCGCCGGACTGGTCAGCAAGCCGCTGACCAAGGAGAAAATCGAGCACATCCTGCAGCTGCATTTTCAACGGTAAAGCAACCGGGCATGGACGAGGAGCGCGCCATCCTGGCCATCGCCAAGCTGCGCAAGGCCATCGACGACCGTGAGAACGGCGAGAAGGCGGCGGCTTAAGCTGCGGTTTTGTTAGTGGAGAAGCCCGGTGCCGTGAGGTGCCGGGCTTTTTTTGTCAGGTACTTATTCGCCTTTCTAATTGAGCAGTGAACCATTGTGTGGAATAAACTGCGGGGTACCTTCGTAATGTTGAGAATTCTACCGTTTTTGTGAAATCGGCCTCGGTTGCCCCCAACGGCTATCTTAGGGCCATTTTTCACCATACTGCTTCGCTATGTTTCGTTTTCTCCTCTTCATTGCCCTATTGTTGGCGACGGCCTGTTCCGACGGGGTGAAGCGGGTCGAAGAAAGATTCCCTGGGGGCCAGCTCCGCTCCGTGGCCTACGTTCGGAACGGTACATTCCACGGCCCCCGGTTCATGTACTGGCCCTCGGGGCAAGCCCACTTGGAGATGCACTACGTGAACGGGCGCCAAGATAGCCTGGAGGTGTTTTACTACCCCGATGGGAAACGAAAGACCGTTTTTCACTTTCGCGACGGCCAGCCCCAGGGGCCTTACCAGTACTTTCGACCCGACGGCAGCCTGGATTTTGAAGGCAACCTGGACGGCCCCAAAATGGAACGGGGGCCGGTGCGCCATTACTACCCCAACGGCCAACTCAAGCGGATGCAAACCTTCCGCAACGGTAAGGCCACCGGACCAGTTGCGGCGTATCTGCCCAACGGCCGCCTCAAATACCGGGGCTACCAACGCGACGGACACGCGCAGGGGTGGAGCACGCTGTTTGACCCGCAGAGCACGGATTCGGTCCACATGCGGTTCGAGAACGGCCGCGTCGTGGAGGAACGCCCCTAAGAGGACGTTTTTACCCTCGTTTTCTTAAACCCCAAATCCAGACGCTGGCACGCCTCCATGTACAGCGGCAATGGCGCTTTTTGGCCGTTGTTTAGTTTAAGAAACCCGTTTGCGATTCAAAGTTCACGAAACTCGGATTTGCAATGAGTTTCGTGAACTCATTGCAAACATATTTCTTCGGTCTATTTGCTACTCTACCAGAGCACACTGTTCATTGCTGAAATAGCGTTCCGTTTTTCAACGGCCCTATCTTCGCCCCATGTCCTCCTCCCCTACCGAAACCTCGCCTTTGGCCCTGCTGCGCGAGCATTGGGGGCACACGGCGTTCCGGCCGGGGCAGGAGGAGATTATCAATTCGGTATTGAGCGGTCATGACACGCTGGCGCTGCTGCCCACGGGCGGCGGCAAAAGCATCTGCTTCCAGGTGCCGGCGCTGGCGCTCCCCGGCATCTGCCTGGTGGTGTCGCCGCTCATTGCCCTGATGAAGGACCAGGTGGACAACCTTCGCAAGCGCGGGCTGAAGGCCGAGGCCATTTACGCGGGCATGAGCCACCAGGAAATCGACCACGCGCTGGATAACTGCGTGTACGGCCGCAGCGTGAAGTTCCTGTACGTGTCGCCGGAACGGCTACTCACCGAGCTGTTTCAGGTGCGGGTGGCGAAGATGAACGTGGGCCTGCTGGCCGTGGACGAGGCGCACTGCCTCTCGCAGTGGGGCTATGATTTCCGGCCGCCGTATTTGCGCATCGCGGAGTTGCGCGAATCCTTACCGCCGGGCACGCCGGTCATCGCCCTCACGGCCACGGCCACGGCCCAGGTGCAGGCCGATATCGTGGAGAAGCTGAAGTTTCGGCCGGGCTCGGGGGTGTTTCGGCAGAGCTTCGCCCGGCCCAAGCTCTCGTATTCGGTACTGCATACCGAGGACAAGCTGCGCCGGCTGCTGGAAGTGGTGCGCGGCGTGGGGCCCACCAAAACCGGCATCGTGTACGCCCGCACGCGGCGGCAGACGGAGGACACGGCGGCGTTTCTGCAGCAGCACAAGTTTTCGGCCGCCGCCTACCACGCGGGCCTGCCGTCGGAGCAGCGCACCAAAGTGCAGCAGGACTGGATTGCGGATAAAACGCGCCTCATCGTGGCCACCAACGCCTTCGGTATGGGCATCGACAAGCCCGACGTGCGCCTCGTGGCCCACCTCGACGCGCCCGATACGCTGGAGGCCTACTACCAGGAAGCCGGCCGGGCCGGGCGCGATGGCCAGTACGCCTTCGCCGTGCTGCTGGCCGGGCCCAACGATGCCGACGAGCTGCGCCGCCGCACCAACCAGTCGTTCCCGCCGCTCGATACGGTGCGGCGCGTGTACCAAGCGCTGGCGAACTACTCGCGCACGGCGGTGGGCGGCGGGGAGCTGGCCGCGTTCGAATTCGATTTGCAGCAGTTTGCCGAAACCTACCGCATCAAGGCCGTGGACGCGCACAACTCGCTCAGGATTTTGCAGCGCGAAGGCTTCGTGCAATTGAACGAGGCGGTAAACAGCCCGGCGCGGGTCCACCTGATTATGAATCACCAGGATTTGTACGCGTTTCAGGTGGCCAACGCGCAGCATGACTTGCTGATAAAGGCGCTGCTGCGGCTGCACGGCGGCGAGCTGTTTGCCGATTTCCAGGCTATTTCGGAGAATGCGGTGGCCACGCACCTGCGCCGTAGCGTGACGGAAGTGCGCCAGCAGCTGCGCTACCTGCATACGGCCGGCATCCTGCACTACCAGCCCCGGCAGGAATCGCCGCAGGCCATGTTCACCACGCCGCGCTTCGACGCGTCCAAGCTGCCCATCGACCAGGTGCGGATGACGGCCGCCCGCGACCTGGCCCGCCACAAAACCAACGCCGTGGGCCTGTATCTGGGTGGTACGCGCTGCCGCCAGCAGCTGCTGCTCGCCTATTTCGACGAAGCTGACCCGGCCCGGTGCGGAGTCTGCGATATCTGCCTGGCCGAGAAAAAAGCGGCGCAGGCGGCCGCGCAGGCCCCGTCGCTGCGCGAGCCGCTGCTGGCGCACGTCCGGCAGGCGACCCCCACCCCGCGCGAGCTATTAGCCGCGTTTCCGCCGGCGCAGGCGGCGGCCGTGACGGCGGCCGTGCGGGAAATGGTGGACCGGGGCGAGCTGGCCTACGCGGCCGATGGCAAGCTGCAGATACCGGTCGGCAACGGCTAATTTTGCTGCCTCATCGTTCGATTAATCCCAATGGTTTTCACCCGCTGGCTTGCCGCGCTGCCTTTGTTCGCGGCATTGATTGGGGCCGATTCGCCCGACCCGGCCGCCCCCGGCCGCATCGAGCATCTGGCCAATTTCCCCTCCCGGTTTGTGAAGCCCCGCAATGTGGATGTGTGGCTGCCCGAGGGCTACCCGCAGCCCGGCACGCGCTACGCCGTGCTGTATATGCAGGATGGCCAGAACCTGTTCAACCCCAAAAACTCCTACGGCGGCGTGGCCTGGGAAGTCGACAGCACGCTGGCCGCTCTGAGCCGAAGCGTGCGCCCGTGCATTGTGGTGGGCATCTGGAATACCGACCGGCGCTTCACCGAATATGCCCCGGCCAGGCCCTACGCGGCCATGAGCCTGGCCCGACGCGAGAAAATAAACCAGGAGCGTCCCGGCCAGCCGCTTTCGGATGAGTACCTGAAATTCATCGTGCGCGAGCTGAAACCCTACGTGGACAAGCACTTCCAGACCGCGCCCCGCCGGGCCAATACCTTCGTGGCCGGCTCCAGCATGGGCGGCCTGATTTCGCTGTACGCGGCGCTGGAGTACCCGAACGTGTTTGGCGGCGCGGCCTGCTTTTCGACGCACTGGCCGCTCAGCCTCAAGGAAAACACGCCCGATTTCACCTCGGCAATGGTGCAATATCTGGATAGAAAGCTGCCGCGCCGCCACCGGCCCAAACTGTATTTCGACTACGGCTCGGCCACGCTCGATGCCCGCTACCAGCCCCACCAGCTGCGGGTGGACAGCGTCATGCGCGCCCACGGCTACGACTCCACGACCTGGCGCACGCGCAGCTTCCCCGGCGCGGCGCACAACGAGGCCGCCTGGAAGAAGCGCGTGCCGCTGGCGCTGCCGTTTCTGCTGGGCCGGCGGTAACGGGCAAAAACGCAGCTGCCTTCGCTGCGCGAGTGGCTGCTGGCGCACGTCCGCAAAATGGGTCCGACGCCGCGTGAGTTGCTGGCGGCATTCCCGCCCCGGCAGGCGGCGGCCATAACGGCGGCCGTGCGCGAGGTGGTGGACCGAGCTGGCCTACGCGGACGATGGGAAATTAATTACGGTCAGGAATTGAATGAATAATTAATCCAATTCCTACCCAACATCCACGCCTTGCATATACGCCTGCACCACGGGCAGCAGCAGCGGCGTGGCGGCGTCCAGGTACTCGCGCTCGGCCGCCGTCCAGTGGTGCGGGTGGCCGAACACGCAGGGCTGCAGGATGCCCCAGAGCTGGTCGTTTTCCACGATGTGGGCGTGGACCAGGGCGCGATGACCGAAGGTGCGGCGCTCAAACTCCTGGTTGAGCACGTCGGGGCCGGCCTCGGTCACGTCGTCCACATACACGGAGGGCCGGGTGGCCAGCGCGGCCCGGAACAGCGGGTCTTCCTTCGGCAGGTCGCCGGTGTCGTCCTGCCAGTCGTGGCGCGGGTCGGGCACGGCCTCATCCAGCCGCCACACCAGGGCAATGCGGCCCCGGCCCCGCCGCGGGTCGCGCACGTAGAGAAAGCAGCGGTCGGCGCGCAGGTGCGGGCCGATGAGGTCGAGGGCGTGTTGCAGGCGCTCGGCGGCGGGCTGGGCGGTGGTGAGAGCGGCTTGCAGTTCGACGGCGGGAGTGGTGGGCATGAGCATCAGGAGGACAAGCGTTGGTTGCGAAAACGGTCATGCTTCGGCTCCGCGGATGGCAGATGAGCATGACCGTCTATCATTCTTACTGGTTGGCTGCCAATTCGGTTGGCGCGCGCTGCGCCCCTACCCTTGCTGGAACGCCTGGTAGCCGCCCACCAGATTGCGGACGTTGGCGAAGCCCTGCTGGGTGAGAAACGCCTTGGCCGAGGCCGAGCGGCTGCCGCTCTTGCAGTGCACGATGATTTCCTGATTTTTCCACTCGTCGATGTCGTCGAGCTTTTCGGGCAGGGTGCCGAGGGGAATGTTTTGGGCCCCAACGATGCAGCCTTCTTCGTGCTCCCAGGGTTCGCGCACGTCGATGATGGTGGGGGTTTCGCCGGCTTGCTGGCGCTGGTGGAGTTCGGCGGGGGTGATGTCGGCCATGAGAAGAGGGGGGGGTGAACAGGTGGAGATAATGATACTGTGAACGCGAAAGTACGGCCGAAGTCTTAGCGGTTTGGTAACGCACGGACGCTCAGCGGCGCAGCCCGAAATTCGTACCTTTGCCGCTTCCCTCTACCCCCATTACTTTCTCCGAACCCTTTACGTCAGCTCATTCTCCGTTTATTCTCATGAAACACATTTTCGCTTCGCTGGTGGTGGCGTTTGGGCTGCTGCCCGCGGCATTGCACGCCCAAACGGTGCCCCCCATGCCGCCCGCCCCGCCCACCAACCTGCAGGGCGTGGCCCTGCGCGACTGGTACCGCGCCAACTGGTACGACGGCAAGCGCGTGGTGCTTACCTACGATGTGGCCCGCGGCCGGATGTACAACTACATCGACAATGTCAACAACACCGTCACCTGCGTGTACTCGGGGTATTCCGAGAGCGTGCCCTTCAACGCGACCAGCACCAACCCGGGCGTGGTCAACGACATCAACACCGAGCACAGCATCCCGCAGTCGTGGTTCAACCAGGTCGTGCGCATGCGTTCCGATATTCACCACCTCTACCCCACCCGCATCCAGTGGAACTCGGACCGGGGCTCCGACCCCTTTGCCGACATTCCCGATGCCACTACCCTGGGCTGGCTGCGCAACACCACCCGCCTGACGACCATCCCGACAAGCAACATCGACGAGTACAGCGAGGACACCAACTCGCAGTTCGAGCCCCGCGAAGACCACAAAGGCGACCTGGCCCGGGCGGCGTTCTATTTCTACACCATGCACGCCAACGAGAGTTTCGACCCGGGCAAAGGCGTGATTACGGCTCTGAGCGATTTGGCCACTTTTTACCGCTGGCACCTGGCCGACCCCGTGAGTGCCCGCGAAATTGAGCGCAACAACCGCGTAGCCGCCAGCCAGGGCAACTTCAACCCCTACATTGCCCACCCCGGCACCGTAGCCACGGCCTGGGGCCTCACGCCGCCCGGCCCGGTGTTCAGCTTCGCTACTGCCAGCGGCAGCCTCATCGAGGGCAATGCCGGCACCAACACCTACACCGCCACGCTGAGCCTGACCCCAGCCGCCACCACGGCCACCACCGTGCAGGTGAGCCTCGATGCGGCCAACTCGACGGCCACCAGCGGCAGTGACTTTTCGTTTGCCACGCCCACGACCGTTACCTTCCCGGCCGGCTCGACCAGCCAGACGGTGACCGTGACCGTGAACGGCGACACCCAGCCCGAAGCCGACGAAACCGTCGTTCTGAACCTGACCAGCCCGAGCACCGGCAACAGCGTGGGCAACCCCGGCACCCACACGCTCACCATCACCAACGACGACGGCCCGGCTCCCATGGTGGCCTTTGCTTCGGCGGGCGGCACCATTCAGGAAGGCAACGCGGGCACCGCTACCTACACCGTGAACGTGACGGCCAGCGGCACCCTGCCCACGGGCTCCTTCACCGTGCCGGTGAGCGTGGACGTGGCCAACAGCACCGCCACCGCGCCCGGCGACTACGTCCTCAACACCACCAGCCTCACCTTCAGCAGCACCGCCCTCACCCAGGCCGTGACCGTGACCGTGAACGGCGACCTCACCTTCGAGCCCAACGAAACCGTGCGCCTGCGCATTGGTACGCCTTCGAACGCGACGGTGCTGGTGGGCCAGCCCAACGCGCACACGCTCACTATTCTGAACGACGACGCGGCCCCGGCCGGCGCGCCCTGCACCAAGCCCTACTTTACGCAGTACGTGGAGTCGCTGACGGGCAATACCAAGGTGCTGGAAATTTATAACCCCACCCTGGCCCCCATGCCACTGGCCGGCAAGCGCGTGGCGCTGTACGCCGCCGGTTCCACCACCCCCACCGCTACCCTGAACCTGACCGGCACCATTGCTCCCGGCGACGTGTACGTCATCGGCAACACCGGCCTGAGCGACGCAGCCACCCTGGCCCAGACCGACGTGCTTTCCAACGTCTGCTTCTTCAACGGGCCGCAGTCCATTGCCCTGTTTGATGCGACGGATACGCTCGACGTTATCGGCGTAATCGGCCAGACGCCCGGCACCACCGGCTGGCCCGTGTCCAACGGCTCAACCATGAACAACACCCTCGTGCGGCTGCCCGGCACCAGCCAGGGCGGCCGCTGGAATGGCCCCTACGGCAGCGTAACCTGGTCGGCTATCGGCGCGGATAACTACGCCGGCGTGGGCAGCTACACCAGCGCGGCCTGCTTCATCCCCACAGCCACCCAGGCCGCCAGGGTGCTGCGCAACGCCCTCGAAATCTACCCCAACCCCGCTACCGCCAGCGTGCAGCTGCGCCTGCCCGGCGTAGCCAGCGCCCGCACCGCCACCGTGGTCGTGCTCGATGTGCTGGGCCGCCCGGTACGGCAGCGCACGGCCGCCATCGGGGCTACCGATGCCGTATCGGTGGACCTGCACGGCCTGCCCGCCGGCATCTACGCCGTGCGCGTGACCTGCGCCGACGCGGAGTACACCGGCCGCCTGATGGTGCAATAGCGCACCCCAACCGCGCAAAGCTTAAAAAGCTCCCGGCCTTCAGTGGTCGGGAGCTTTTTTTATCCTGCGGGTCACGGTGTTATCTTCGCCGCCGCACAACCAGAACTTGTTGAAATTCAGACTTTTACACCTTATTACGGCAGCCTTTTTTCTACTGACCCCCACGCTCCTCTTTGGCAACCTCGCTAATAACGGCGCACTGGCCGGCAACGGCACCTGGCAGCTTCAGGGGCTGGCGCGCACGCCCCAGCGCCTGGGCGACACCGGGCCGCTCACATTCAGCAAGCTCACCATCCAAATCGACTCGGCCGATGTGGCGCTGGACGCCCCGCTCACCGTGCGCGACACCCTGAACCTGCTGCGGGGCCGCCTCGCGCTGGGTGCCTTCAACCTGAACCTCGGCCGGGCGCGGGTGCTGGGCGGCTCGGCCGCCAGCTATGTACTGACCCAGAACCCGCCCGGCCCCGCCGGTACCTGCCGCCGCGACCATGTGGCCGGGCCGGTGCTATACCCCGTGGGCACGGCCAGCGGCTACGCGCCCCTCACCTACACCGGCCAGCCGGGCGGCTACGTGGCCACCGGCGTGCGGGTATTCGAGGGCCTGCTCACCGATGGCCTCAGCGGCGCACCTTTTGCCCCAGCGGCCCGCTTCGTGAACCGCACCTGGGTGGCTACGGCCACTGCGGCCCCCAATCCGCAGCCCGGCCAGCTGGCTGTGCAGTGGGAACAGACTGCCGAAAACGGCAGCTTTCAACGTGCCCAAAGCGCACTTTATCAGCACTACTTCTTCTCGGCCGGCCCCTGGAGCCGGGTGAGCGCGGCCGTGGCCGCTGCCGGCGCGGGGCCGTTTGAGGCGGGCTTCGGCACTGTCGGTTTCGAAGGGGCTTTTGCCGTGGGCAACGTTACGGCGCTGAGCACCCGGGCACTCAGCGGGCCGGCTTTGCTGGAAATTTCGCCCAACCCCAGCGCCGCCTCAGTACGCCTGAGCCGCACCGGCCCGGCTGGCCCACTCACGCTCGGCCTCACCTCCCTGCTGGGCCAGACGCTGCTGGCCGAAACCACCGGCTCGCTGGCTATGACTGAGGCGCGACTCAACGCCGCTCTGGCGCAGGCCGCACCGGGCGTGTATGTAGTAACGGTGCGAGCCAACGGGCAAACCCAGCACCTGCGACTGGTGCGCGAGTAGTAGCGAATACCACAGAACGAGTACCCCGAATTTTCAATTCGGGGTACTCGTTCTGTGGTATTCGCTTTTCAAACCAGCAGCCTAGCATATTCGGCGTGATTTCGCTGTACGAAAGCGGCCATGAACTTACAGGTCGTTTTCACCTTCAGATGATTTTCCTGCGCGAAGGCCAGGCCGGCACGGGCCAGTTCTTCGGCCACGCCCTGGCCCCGCAGGGCCTCATCCACGAAGGTGTGCGTAAAGTCGACGATGCCCTCGGCGGGCCGGACGTAGGCAAGCTCCGCCTTGTGGCCGGCGCGGGTAGTGGTAAATTCCTTTTTGTCGGGGTTGTGCTTAATGGGCATTGTGGCTGATGGTTATGAATGAGCGAACGCAGTAGCTGGGAGTAAAGGTGAACGGTGGCGGCCGGTTTGCGTACAGGTATGTAGAAAAACGGGCCTACCCGTTTGGTTTATCCTTCTCCTTTTCTTTCAATTCCCATGGATACGCAAAACCCTTCCACGACGCCGGCCGAAGACCAGCCCCGCAACGCCGCCCAACCCACCCCCAATTCAGCCGATACCAACGCCAGCAGCCCTACTTATGGCGAGTTTGGTGGCGTAGCCGCTTCGGCCCCGCTGGCGGCCAACCATACCCCGCAACCCGCCAACAGCACCCCGCCCGGCCGCAGCGGCTCCAACGACAACCCCGACGAGTTCAGCGAATTCCGCGACCGCAAGGAAGCCGAAAAAGCCCCCGACAACCCCGAGGACCAGCCCGGCCACGTCGAGCAAAACCAGGACCCCGAAGCCGTGCGCGCCGCTAGCCACGCCGATGCTGATGTGCAGCGCCAGGCCTGGGCCCAGGACGACCCGCGCTACGCCGGCGGTGGCACCCACAACACCCGCAGCGAGCCGGCCGGCAACCCGGCCACCGACGAATAAGCTCAATACCAACTTCTTAAAATCCCCTGATTCCCCCTCCCCATGGCCACCAACCCCAACGATACTTTCGACCAGGAACCCTCCGAAGACGGGGCTTCCACGCCCATGCTTGATGCCGCCACCCACGGTCAGGTGCTGGACGACAACAACGCCTCGGGCCAGGAAAAAGCTGACCAGATGGACGACTCCCTCCGCACGTTTGAGGAGGACATGAACACCCGCTCCCAGGCCGGCGGCGACCCCGACGCCCTCCCCAAGGAGCTCACCGACCCCAGCGACCGCGCCTTCACCCTGCCCGAAGAGCACGGGCCGAAATAAAGCACCCGTTTACCCCCAAAAAAAGGCTTTCATCAATGGATGAAAGCCTTTTTTTTATGCTCGGGTGCCAGCTAGTATCCGCTCCCAAATACGCCAGGCAAAGTACCGTGCGCAGGGCCCACCCAGCTTTGTCCACGCGGGTTTGGAGAAAATTAATACGCCACCCAAATAAGGCGGGAATAGTTTAGCAAGACCTTGAAAATGGTGAACTTTTGATTGGTGATGAGGCGTTTTATATATTAAATATTGTATATTATATTTAATCCAATAAAACCTGGTAGAGAAGGGTGTGTGCAGATGCTCACCCAACAAACCAGATAGCGCAGTCATCTTATCCATGGCATCGATTTGAAAGAAGCTGCGGTCGCGAAACCGGTCTTAAACTGTTTGTTTTTCATCCTTTTTTCTCATCTCCTATGGATACCCCAGTCCCTGCCACGCCAGCACCATTGGCCACCAACCAGGCCACCCAAAATCAGGAGCCAGCCGCCGCTCAAGCCCCGGCTCCGGACGCTACCGCCAGCCTTACCCTTCCTCAGGCGGCGGCCGCGCCCAACTTGGTTGCAGCCCAAATCGCTCCGGCTCCGGCCGATGCCAACCCCGCTCCGGTTGCGGTGGCTACCGTCAATTCCACACCGGTCGCTACCATTATCGCCGCACCGGTTGCCACTGCCCCCGCCGCTGAAGCAAATCAGGCCAATTACGCTAATCCGGGCAATGCAAACACTGCCGCCGCGGCCGGAAACCCAACGAAGCTGACATTTTCTATCCCAATAGAAATATTGGTGACTACTCCGCTGCAACAGCCGGCTAACCCAATAGCCCAGCCCATCAACAATGCGCCAGCCAATCCTGGGGATGCCAATGCCAACCCGGGCACTGAGAAAGGGACCATTGGTTTTCAGTATGCGGCGGCCCGTAGCAATGAAGCTGACACTCCTGAAGCCACTAATAACCAGCCCGCTAACCCACCCGCCGAGCAAGCACCCCAATAAGCGGCTATCCATAGGCATTAAGAAAGGCTTCCACCCGCGAGTAGAAGCCTTTTTTAATGCTTATCTGCGCCTTTTCACCACTTCCAGCCCACCTGTGCGCCAGTATACCAATTGCGGCCCGGCGCCGGCTGAAAGTAGCGCCCGCCAAAGGCATTCAGGTCATTGCCGAGGCTGTAGTTCCGGTCCGTCAGGTTATCGATTCCGGCGTAGATATTGGTTTCGAGATGCCTGGCAATGGTGCGCCGCCAGCCGCCCCGCGCCCCAAATACCCAGTAGCTGGCCGCTTGCTCCGTATTAGCGTCGTTGAGCACCACCCGGGCCTGGTGGCTGAGGTTGGGGCTAAGGTAAAACCCGAGGCGCTCGCTGAAATCGAGGCCGGCGCTGAGCGTGTGCGGCGTGGTGCCGGTGAGGCGGTTGCCGCTCAGGTCGGTGCCGCTGCTGGCGTAGCGGCCGAAACGGAAGTCGTTGTAGGCGTAGCTGGCCCAGGCGCGTAGGCCGCGGTCGGGCACTCGCTCGTCTTTACTATCCGACGCTGGTGCTGCCTGCCGCCACAGCCAGCCGCTCAACGCCATTTCGAGGCCGCGCTGGTGGGTGCGGCCGGTGTTGCGGAACACCACGATACCTTGGTCGGTAGTGCTGCTGACGATGGTTTCACGCTGCTCCAAATTGAACAGATTCACTTCGTACAGCAGCCGGTTGTTGAAGAAATTGCCCCGGGTGCCCACCTCGTAGCTCATGCCGCGCTCGGCCTGCAATTCCCTGTTTAGGCCGCCATCAGATGTGCGGATTTCATCGGTAGTGGGTGGCGAAAAGCCGGTACTCACGCTGGCATACACCGACAGCTGCGGACTAAATTCCTTAAGCAATGCCACGCGGGGCGACAGTACGGGCTGGAAATCGCGGCTAAACTGGTAGCCGCCGGGGTTGGCGGCGGCTCCGCTCACCCGCGCGATGCGGTAGCGCAGGCGGTTGTAGCTGGCGGCCACGGTCAGCAGCAAATCGGCGGGCAGCTCGTAGTCGGCCTGCGCAAAGGCGAAGCCGGTGGTGGTCGTGATTTCATCGTCGTAGCGCAGGGCACCGGGTGTTCCGGCCAGGTTTTGGTAGCTGCGCCCATTGGCAAAGCTGGCCTGGAGCTCGCCGCCGCCCTGCAGCCGCAGCGTGTGGCCGGCCAGCGTGGTGCGGTAGCGCAACGCCGTGCGCCCGCCCGTGCCCACGGCCGTGTTCCGCTCATAATCCACCAGAAACGGCGTGCGAATAGCCGTACCGCTGCCGTAGAGCGTGGTTTGCAGGTCCAGCCGGTCTGTGAACCGGTACTCGTGCGTGAACCCCAGCAAGCCGGTGCGCGAGGCATAAAAAGTGCGCTGGGCCACCGTGCCGGGCTGCGCGGCCACTCCGAGCCGGGCCGGGGTGCCCGGCCGGGCCTGTCGCGGGTCGGCCG
Organism: Hymenobacter antarcticus; assembly: GCF_039539545.1. Classification (NCBI taxonomy): domain Bacteria; kingdom Pseudomonadati; phylum Bacteroidota; class Cytophagia; order Cytophagales; family Hymenobacteraceae; genus Hymenobacter; species Hymenobacter antarcticus. The sequence continues at coordinate 48,326 of NZ_BAABDI010000005.1, forward strand.
CGAACTGCGCCCGGGTGAGGCCGCCGGGCAGCTGGTAGCTGATATCGGCGTAGAGCAAATGGGCCGCCAGCGTGGTTTTGGGGCCGGCCACGGTGCGGACGTCGAAGGCGAAAACGTCGCGCTGCATCGCGCTTTGCTGGCGGTAGCCGTCGAGCTCTTGGTGGGCATACTGGGCGCGCACGCTGCTGGTGGCACTGCCCGTTTCGGCCGTGATAGTGCTGCGGCGCAGACCGTAGCTGCCCACCGTGGCTCCCACGGCCACCACGCTGCGGCCCGCCGCCACTTCCGGCGTGCCGAACAGGGCCACGCCGCCCGTGCCCGCGCCGTACACGCTGCCGGCCGGCCCCTTCAGCACTTCCAGCCGCCCGATAATGGCGGGGTCAAGCAGATTCAGCGGCGTGCTGCCGCTGGCCTCGGTGTAGGGAATGCCGTTGTAGTACACCTTCACGTTGCGCACTCCGAATGGCGAGCGCAGCGTGCTGCCCCGAATGCTGAGGCGGTAGCTGGCCGTGGCCCGCTCCTCCAGCCGCACGCCGGGCAGCGTATTTACGGCCTGGGTGAGGGCGGCGGGGCTGAATTGCGCAATCACGCGGGCATCAATCACGCCCACGGCTGCGGCCGTGCGGCGCAATGGCAGCCGCTGGCCGTAACCCGTGACGGTGGCTTCAGGCAAGGCCACGGTGCGAGTGGTATCGGGGCGCGTTTGGGCGGCGGCGGGCAGCTGAGATAAGGCAGCCAGTAAAAGCAGTAGGTAACGGGAAAGCATGAAGGCGCTGATGAGTCTGGGACGACGCAGACCAGCACAGTACGGGAATTGTTGCCCGATGACAGACTATCCGCGTAATTTTCCGCGTTTTGGAAGTTGCGCACGGGGCCTTACTCACCGCATCTGCCACTGCAACTTCCTGTATCTTTCCAAATGCACTTCTACCTACCCCGTCGCCATCGCCGCCGTCTGTTGTTTCCGCCGGGCCTGCTGGCGCTGGCGGGGCTGCTGTGGCTGGGGTGCTGGGCAATGCGGCCGTGGCAGGAGCAGCTAAAAGGCAGAAATGTTATTCAGTTGACGATGCCGGTAACACCGCGTGGTGACCAGCCCAGCCTACGCTACGAGGTTCCTAATCCGGCAAAAGTCTGCAAAACTTGTTCCTGGCATGATGCCCGCTTTACGGGGAACCGCGCAGCAGACAGAAGGGCGCAAATACAAATCACCCAATATGTGCATGATATCAAAGCTGATACCATGCACGCTGGTGGTATGCGCGTACAGCTTGCCCCGACTGCCCGGTACGAGAGCTTCGTTTTCTTGCTTAATCTAATGCTCGAAAAAAACATTAAAAAGTACTGGGTCGATTTCACACGGAGTCCGACCGTTTTTTATGCCATTACCGATGCATACAAACCAATACCCCCTGAGCTAAGTGGCTGTTTTCTTTGCAATGATGTCATCAACTACCAGCCGCCACTTCCTGTACCTGTCTCCTTGTGGGTTCGTTTTGATAACCAAGTCACCGAATTCTGGCAACTGCATTGGGTACGGCCACTCCTACAGGCGTTTCAGCAGCCCGAGTGGCGGGCTTCCCTGTGGCTATTGGCCGCGATTGCCGCGTTAAGTAGCTGGCGTTTATTCCAATTCCGCCACAGCGGCTGAATTCCAGCCGCCTCACCCCTACCCGTGGCCGTTGGTCCGGAGCAGGGCTCCGACCTGGTCGGCATCGGGCAGGCCGGGCTGCCGCCACAGCTCCACGCCCTGGTGCATGAGCACGCAGGTGGGCAGCTGGGCGGGCGCAAAGCTGCGCACCACGGCCGGGTAGGTGGCTTCGTCAATCTGCAGGATTTGCACGGCCGGGCCGAGCCGGCGCTGCAAAGCCGCCAGCGACCCTGGCGAGATAAGATGGGGCGACGTTTCGTCGCGGCGGTCCAGGGTAGGGAGCATCACCAGCAGCACACTGGCCGTGGGGGTGCCGCCCACTTCAGTAGGCTGGAAGCCAGACATGTTGGAGAAGGAATAGTGCGGCTCAAAACTACCGGCCGCAATCACATGATAGCATGACAGATATCAGGACCACGGACTGATATCCGTCATGTGGTTTTTTTTGTGGAAATTGGGGTTATAGTTGCATTTTTCCTCCCGCTCATGGCCGTCAACCTGTTCAACAACCCCCTGACGGACACGCTTTTTGAGCGGGCTCAGGACTTCGTGGGGCTGTACGACGTGGAGCTGGGCTGGTTTACGCGGGTGAACCCGGCGGGCTACCTCCTGCTGGGCTACCCATCGGCCCGGGCCTTGTACACCGACCCGGTGCGGTCGTTGCAGCCGCAAAAGCTACCCCACGGCGAATGGGAGCGGCTGTGCCGCCTGGTGCTGCGCACCGGCCACCAGGAGTTCGAGACCGAAGTGCGCCGCCAGGCGGGCAGCACGTTCTGGGCCCGCATCGAACTTACCAGCCTCACCCTGGAGGGCCGGCCCTATCTGCTCATACGCCTCACCGACACCAACCGCCTGCACGAGGCCGAGCGCAGCCTGGCCCAGAGCGTGCGGCGCTTCGAGGCCGTGTTCACCCACGCCACCATCGGCATCATTGTGTGCAACCAGCACGGCGACATTGTTTCGGCCAATGCCAAGGCCCAGCAGCAGTTCGACTATTCCATTGCCGAGTTGCTCCGCCTGCGCATCGAGGCGCTGGTGCCCGATGGCGTGTGGGCCCGCCACGAGCAGCTGCGCCAGACGTTTGGGGCCCACCCGCAAGCGCGGGCCATGGGGGCCAACCGCGACCTGCAGGCCCGGCGGCGCGATGGCTCGGCGTTTCCCGTTGAAATCAGCCTGAGCTATTTTCACCTCGACCAGCAGCTGTTTGCCGTGGCCTACATCATCGACATTTCGCACAAGCAGCAGGCCGAGCGCGACCTGCAGGCCGAGCGCCAGCGCGTGGAGCGCCTCAATGCCGACCTGGAGCGCAAAGTGGCCGACCGCACCCACGCCCTGATGACCACCCTGGCCCAGCTGGAGCGCCGCTCCGAAGAGCTGACCAAGGCCCTGGCCGCCGAGCAGGAGCTCGGCGAGCTCAAGTCGCGCTTCGTGTCCATGGCCTCGCATGAGTTTCGCACGCCCCTCACGGCGGTGCTGACCTCGGCCGCGCTCATCGAAAAATACCCCACCACCGAGCAGCAGGACCGCCGCCTGCGCCACCTCGGCCGCATCCGGCTATCGGTGAAGCACCTAAACGATATTCTGGAGGAATTTCTGTCGGTGGGAAAAATTGAAGAGGGCCGCATTGCCGCCCAGCCGGCCCGCTCCGAGCTGCCCGCGCTGCTGCGCGATGCCGTGGCCGAAGTGCAGGGCCTGCGCAAAGCCGGCCAGCACATCGAGCTGGCCCTGCACGACCTCGGCCCGCTGTGGCTGGATGCGTCGCTGCTCCACAAAATCCTGGTCAATCTGCTATCCAATGCCCTCAAGTATTCGGGCGAAAACACCACGATTACCGTGCGCGCCAGCGGCCAGCAGCACCGGCTCACGCTGAGCGTGCAGGACGAGGGCGTGGGCATCAGCCGCGAAGACCAGGAGCATTTGTTCGAGCGCTTTTTCCGGGCCCGCAACGTCACCAACGTGCCCGGCACCGGGCTGGGGCTCTACATCATTGCCCGCTACCTCGAGCTGATGGGCGGTACTATTGCCCTGCAAAGCGCGCTCGACCAAGGCACGACCATTACCATCGTCATTCCCTATGAAGACCATTCTGCTGATTGAAGACAACGCCATCATCCGCGAAAACACCGCCGAGATTCTGGAGCTGGCCGGCTACGCCGTGCACACGGCCGAAAACGGCAAAGTCGGCGTGGCGCGGGCCCTGGCCACCCGGCCCGATTTGGTGGTGTGCGATATCATGATGCCCGTGCTGGACGGCTACGGCGTGCTCCAGATTTTCAACCAGAATCCGCAGCTGGCCGGGGTACCCTTCATCTTTCTCACCGCCAAAACCGAGCGCCTCGACCAGCGCCGCGGCATGGAGCTGGGGGCCGACGACTACCTCACCAAGCCCTTCGACGAGACCGAGCTGCTGAGCGCCATTCACGGCCGCCTGGCCCGGTTCCGGCACCTGCGGCCCGAGTACGACCTGCACGCCGAAGGCCTGAACGAGTTTCTGGACGATGCCCGCACCGCGGGCAGCCTCGCCAGCCTCTCGCAGGACCGCCGCACCCACCCCGTGCGCCGCAAGCAGGACATTTACCTGGAAGGCGACGACCCGGCGCGGGTGTATTTCGTGAAATCGGGACGCGTGAAAACCGTGAAAACCACCGCCGCCGGCAAGGAGCTGATTACGGGCCTCTACGGCCCCGGCGAGTTTTTTGGCTACCTCGCCCTGCTCGAGCACGGCCCGCACAGCGACTCCGCCGTGGCCGTCGACGAATCGGAGCTGGTGTACATTCCCAAGGACGATTTCACCCAGCTGCTGCTGCGCAATGCCGAAGTGGGCCAGCAGTTTATCCAGCTGCTGGCGGGCCGCGTGCACGAGCGGGAACAGCAGCTGCTGGCCATGGCCTACAGCTCCATCCGCCGGCGGGTGGCCGATACGCTGCTGCGCATGCACGAGCAGGCCGGAGCCGGACCCGAGGCCGGCATTCAGCTCTCGCGCGACGACATGGCCGCCATCGTGGGCACGGCACCCGAGTCGCTGATTCGGACCCTCAGCGAGTTCAAAGCCGATGGCCTGATTGAGCTAACGCCCAGGAACATCCGGGTGCTGCAGCCCGAAAAGCTGCGCCGCGCCAACTGGTAACTACTGTGAGTTGTAGCGCGGACTTTGTAGTCCGCGAGTCTGCTCGTTCAGCCTGTTTTAACGGCGCGGGGACGCGGACTACAAAGTCCGCGTCCCCGCGCCGTTAACAGCCGCTGATAAGCATACCTCGACGGCCCCATATTCATTTCCCAATACAGCAACCATTTACTTAATTTAATTGTCCACAATTAAACATTATACAATCAAAATTCGTTGACTACCCAGACGCTATGAAAACCCCACCCTCCACCAGTACCACCGCCGCCCACCACGCCACCTCCGTGCTGAAGCTGGAAAACCAGCTCTGTTTCCCGCTCTACGCCGTGTCGCGGATGCTCACCAAGGCCTACCAGCCCCACCTGCTGGCCCTGGACCTCACCTACCCGCAATACCTGGTATTCATGCTGCTCTGGGAGCACGACCAGCTGACGGTGAAGGAATTGGGCGAAAAACTCCTGCTCGATTCGGGCACCCTCACGCCCCTGCTCAAGCGCATGGAGCAGAAACAGTGGCTGAGCCGCCGCCGCGACCCGCGCGACGAGCGTTCGGTCATCATCGGGCTGCTGCCGGCGGGCCGGGCGCTGCAGGCCAGGGCCGGCCGCATCCCCACCGATATGCTGGACAAGCTCCAGATGTCGCCGGCCGAAATCTCTACCCTGCGCACCCAGTTGACCCACATTCTTACCCAGCTGGCCTGATTACCGGCCGGCACAACGCTCTTTTGCTATGAACAACAAGACCATCGTTCTCGCCAGCCGGCCCACGGGCACGCCCACGGCCGCGCAGTTTCAATTTGAAAAGCGCGAAGTGCCCACGCCCGAACCCGGCCAGCTGCTGCTCAAAACGTTGTACGTGTCGGTAGACCCCTACATGCGTGGCCGGATGAGCGCGGCCAAGTCGTACATAGCCCCGTTTGCCGTGGGCGAGCCCATCACGGGCGGCGTGGTGGCCGAAGTGGTGGAAAGCCACAACCCGCAGCTGCCCGTGGGCAGCGTGGTGGTGGGCAACCTGCCCTGGCAGCAATACAGCGTGGCCGATGCCAAAACCCTGAACCGCGTGCCCGCCGACAAGGCCCCAGCCAGCTACTTTCTGGGGTTGCTGGGCATGCCGGGACTCACGGCGTATTTCGGGCTGCTCGACATTTGCCAGCCCAAGGTGGGCGAAACGGTGGTGGTGAGCGGCGCGGCCGGCGCGGTGGGCATGGTGGTGGGCCAGCTGGCCAAAATCAAAGGCGCGCGCGTCATCGGCACGGCGGGCTCCGATGAAAAGGTGGCTTACCTGAAATCGTTGGGTTTCGACGAGGCCATTAACTACAAAACCACGCCCAACCTGGGCAAAGCCCTGGCCGCTGCCGCCCCGCACGGCATCGACTGCTACTTTGATAACGTGGGCGGGGCCATCACCGATGCCGTGTACGACCACCTCAACAAACACGCCCGCATTGCCCTCTGCGGGCAGATTTCGATGTACAACGCGACCGAAGTACCCACCGGCCCGCGCCCCGAAGGCAAGCTGCTCAAGAGCAGCTCCCGGCTGCAGGGCTTCATCGTGAGCGACTACCTGCCCCGCTGGCCCGAAGGCGTGGCCCAGCTCACCGAATGGTACACCGAAGGCCTGCTGAAAAGCGAGGAAACCATCACCGAAGGCTTCGACCAGATTCCGGCGGCGTTTCTGGGCCTGTTTACGGGCGAAAACACCGGCAAGGCCATTGTGAAAGTGGCTTAAAGAATCCAGAACGTGTACCCCGAATTTCCAATTCGGCCGCGTGAACGATACCCGAACACCTCGTTCGCCCGGCCGAATTGGAAATTCGGAGTACACGCCCTGGCTGCTCCTACCTATTTCTACCAATCATCCACCATCAAATACCTGATTACATGAAAATTGCAATGATTTTGACCTCGCACGACCAGCTTGGCGACACCGGCCACAAAACCGGTTTCTGGCTGGAAGAATTTGCGGCCCCCTACTACGCATTCAAAGATGCCGGCGCTACGCTCACCCTGGCGTCGCCCAAGGGTGGCCAGCCGCCCCTCGACCCCAAAAGCGACGATGCCAGCGCCCAGACCGAGGCCACGGCGCGTTTCAAAAAAGACCCGGAGGCCCAGCAAGCCCTGGCCCATACCGTGACGCTCGACACCATCAAAGGCGAGGATTTCGACGCCGTATTCTACCCCGGCGGCCACGGCCCGCTGTGGGATTTGGCCGAGGATGCCAAATCGATTGCCCTGATTGAAACCATGTATGCCGCCGGCAAGCCGGTAGCCGCCGTGTGCCACGCCCCCGGCGTGCTGCGCCACACCAAAGCCGCCGACGGCTCGCCGCTGGTGAAAGGGAAGTCGGTGGCTGGCTTCACCAACACCGAGGAAGAAGCCGTGCAGCTGACCAACATCGTGCCCTTCCTGGTGGAGGACATGCTGAAGGAAAACGGCGGCAACTACTCGAAAGGGGCCGACTGGCAGCCTTACGTGGTGACGGCCGGCAACCTGATTACCGGCCAGAACCCGGCTTCGTCGGAGCCCGCCGCCCAGGAGCTGCTGAAGATGCTGCGCAAGTAATTCATTTGGTGCAAATGCGCCTTTTACGGCCCCGGTGGCCCCTTTTGGGGCGGCTGGGGCCGTTTTTGCGTGGTAATGAGGCAATGCAGGCGAATGGATGAGTTTTGTCATGGGGCCGGCTGGGGGGCCGCGCTAGCTTTATGGGGGGCCACTCCGGCCCGGGCAGGGCGCAGGGATGCCGCAGGGGCATTTTTGGGCGCCGCCACCCCCTACCGTTTCCGCTCGACAACCGCTTTTTCCAATGGCGCACGCCCCCCAGAACATTTATACCCAGCGCCAACGGCACACGCTGCTGATAGTGGTGCTGCTGACACTGGGTGCGCTCGTCGTGTTTGGGCTGCTGAGCTATTTATCGGCATTTCTGGGCGCGGGGATTTTGTATGTGGCGCTGCGGCCCTGGTTTGGGGCGCTGGTGCACGGGCGCGGCTGGAACCGGCAGCTGGTGGCGGCCCTGCTGCTGCTCTTCACGGTGGTGGTGCTCATGATTCCGTTTTATGTGCTCAGCAGCATGCTGGTGGAGCGGCTGCGCGACATTGGCCAGTATACCAGCCAGGTGCTGGCCGTGGTGCACCGGCTGGAACGCCTCACCGGCTACGCCTTCACCAGCGAGCAAAACGTGCGGGCGATGCTGGGCCAGCTGGCCAGCCATGTCAGCCGCTGGCTGCCCACGCTGGCGGGCAGCATTCTGCACTTCATCTTCGTGATGGCCCTGCTGCTCTTCACCTTATACTACATGTTTGTGCAGGAAGAAGCCTTTCTGCACCACCTGCGCCGCTTCCTCCCCTTCCGGCCCGATACCCTCGACAAGCTGCAGGAATCGCTGCAGAACAACGTGAAGGCCAACGTGGTGGGGCAGGTGCTTATTTCGTTGGTGCAGGGCGTACTCACGGGGCTGCTGCTGCTGGTGTTTGGCGTGCCCGACCCGCTATTTTGGGGAGCGGTTGGCTTTTTCGTCTCGTTTATTCCGGTGCTGGGCACGCCCCTGGTGTGGGGGCCGGCGGCGCTCTACCAGTTTGCGCACGGGGCCACGGGGCAGGGCGTGGGCATTCTGCTGGTGGGAGCCGTGGTGGTGATGAACGTGGACAACCTGCTGCGCATCGTGCTGGCCCGCTACATCGGCAACGTGCATCCGCTGGTGACGCTGGCGGGCGTCACGCTGGGCATCATCCTGTTCGGGATTCTGGGGCTGGTTATCGGGCCGCTGCTGCTGTCGTACCTGGGGGTATTGTTGCAGGTATTCGCCCACGAAAACCACCGCGACGAGGTGCCCGGCGCACCAAAAGCAGTGAGCCACCGGTGAGCGCGCTCCGGCTGCTAGAGCAGCGAAAGCGGACCCCGGCCGCGCAGCCGAAACTCAAACATGTTGGCAATGTTGAGGGCCCGCACCTTGGCCTCCTCGGCCCGGGGACCGGCAAACAGCTCCTCCACGGTGGCGTTGAACAGCACCAGCCACTGCTCAAAATGCGTGGCATCGATGGGCAGCGGCAGGTGCTTGGGAAAGGGCCGGCCGTGGTAGCGCGAGGTGCCCAGCAGCAGGCTGCTCCAGAAATCGTACATGGCCGGCAGGTGCCGGGGCCAGTCGACCTGCGCGAACCCGTTGAATATCGGCGCGAGCAGAGCATCAGCATTCACCTTATTGTAGAAGGTATCAACCAGCCGTTTAACGTCGGCTTCGGAGGTAATATCAGGGCGGGTGGAGGTCATGAAAGGTATAGGATGGCACCATAGCCGAGGCGCACCCGCACCCGCGAGCGCCCGTCGGCTATGGTGCAAAATTACATGCTGCCAAAGCCCCTGGCCGGCGCGGCGGCATCGGCATCCCTTTCAGGCGATGGCCGCGTTGCGGCCGTGGGCCACGGCGCGTGGGGCGGCGGCGCCGGTGGGCAGCACCAGCACCGGCACGGGGCAGCGGGCCAGCACCCGCGCCGTGACGCTGCGATGAAACAGCTCGCCCAGGAAACTGCGCTTGCGGGCCAGCATCACCACCAAATCAGGCTGGGTGTCCTGCACGGCGGCCAGCACGCCCTCGCAGTAGTTGCTGTACTCGTAGCCCCGCAGCTCGGGGGTGATGTCGCCCACCAGGCCGCTGGCCTGCACGGCCCGCAGCGCCGCGCCGCAGCCGGCATCGTCCTCCACCCCGCTCGATACGTGGGCCACCACCACATCGGCGCCCGCCTGCGCGAGCAGCTGGCAGAGCGGCTGCGCGGCCGGGGCCAGAGCAAACGGCTCCCGGTCGGCCGCAATCAGCATGCGGTGGGGGGCGCGGGTGGCCGGCGCCCGCATGGGCACCACCAGCAGCGGGTAGTGGCCGGCACGCAGCAGCTCGGCGCAGGACATGGCCACGCTGGCCGCCGAAGGATGATTGAGGTCGGGCTGGCCCAGCACAAACAGGGTCGGCCGGTGGCGCTCGGCCACATCCTGGGCCACGGCGGGCAGCAGGTCGGTGGCAATTTCGACGGTGGTGGGCGTGCGCAGGGCTTCGGCTTGCCGGTAGAGGGCGGAGGCCGTGTTGGCCTCGTGGCTTAGCTCAACCGTGTGGTAGCCCTCGCCCACCAGCGCGTAGGGGTCGTAGAGGGAAGCCCGGTTGACGTGCAGCAGCACCAGCCGGCCGTGCAGGGCTTCGGCCAGGATGTCGGCGTAGTGCACGGCATGCCGGGCCGACTCGTAGAAACCAGCAAAGGCAACGATGGTAAGTAGCATGGCTGAAGGGTTTTTAAGTACTCAGTCATAAGTGGTCAGATTTGAATCAGTTTTTTGACTGACAGTGCCTTGCTGTCTCATTACTGACTACTTAATTCTGATTACCTGTTTGACGTAAAAGCAGCAGTGAGCCGCCGGCGCAGATTAGGCTGGCCGGCTCGGCTCATTCATCCCAGGCGGTTATTTCGGCCGATAGCAGCAGCACCGGCACCGGGCTGTGGCGCAGCACATGGTCGATGATACTGCCCTTGAAGAGCTTGTGTATCCAGCCGTGGCCCAGGTCGAGCAGGCCCACCACATCGGCCGACAGCTCCTGCACGGCCTCCAGAATGCCCGCGGCCGGCAGGCTCCCGATGACTTTGTGCAGCCCGCTTTGGGGCATGGCAGCGGCCAGCCCGCAGTGCTGAGCGGCTTTCAGCCCCTCCCAGCCGCTGGCCCGCTCTTCTTCCGTCAGCACGGAAACCGTCACGATATCGAGCCCCAGAATATCGAGCAGCGGGGCCACGGCCGTAGCCGAAGTAGCCAGCCGGAAGCCCCGGTCCTCCACGGCCAGGGCCAGGCGGGCGGGCAGGTGCAGGGCGGTGTCGGGCAGGTGCTCGGGCACCAGCAGCAGCGGGTAGCCGGTGCGGTGGGCCAGCGGCAGGGCCCGGTTGCTCAGCCACTCATCGAGCTGGCCGTGGGTGGCCGTGAGGCCGGCCACCAGCAACAGCGGCTGGTGCTGATGCACGGCCTGCTCCACGGCCTCGTACCAGCTGGTTTCGATGAGCTCGGCGGTAGCGGGCACGGGCAGAGCATCGGCCACCCGCTGCAGCGAGCGGCGGGTTTCCCGCACGTAGCCTTCGTCGATGTAGGGCAGCACCATGCCGTATTCGGTGGCCGTGGGCGTGGGCAGAAATACGTGAACCAAGTGCAGCTCGGCCCCCAGCGGCGCGGCCAGCACCGCGGCGTAGGCCCGCGCTCGTTCGGAGGCGGGTGAAAAGTCTGTTAAAACGACAAGATTGGGTTTCATGGCGAGGGTCGCTAAGTAGGCAGTCAGCGTTGAGCAGTCAGTAGCAGGGCAGCAAAATGCTGCTAATCAGAAAAATGAGCAAATCCTGACTCTTGATTACTTATGACTGACTACCTGGTCATTGGTCTGTGTGGGCCGGCAGCTGTAAGCCGTCGTTTTTAAGTACTTGTGCAGAAGTAAGCGTGTTCAAGTCGGACCGGCTGAAGCAACAACGACTTCGGTCCAACGGCAACCGGTCGGACCGCCTAGGGCGGTCGGACCGGGGCATCCGCTTACTTCTGCACGAGTACTTAGCTACTATAATCATGTAATCATATGATTTACAATAAATAAGGCGCTTAAAAGAGTACTCCCGGCGTGGCGGGTCAAGCCATCAGGTCAGGCTGGGCATCCAGGTGGGCTGGCCCTGGACCGTGGCCGGCACCAGCAATACCGGCACGGGGCTGTGGCGCAGCACTTCTGCCGTGACGCTGTGGTGGAAAAGCCGCCCCAGAAAGCTGCGCGGCCGGGCAATGAGCACCAGCATATCAGCCTGCGTGTCAATGACGGCCTGCAGCACGCCGGCGGCCGGGCGCACATGCGCGGCCTCATACAGCTCCAGCGGCTGGGCGGCGGGCACCAGTCCGCTCATTTTCAAGTGGTTCAGAGCGCGCTGGCCGGGGTAGGCCTCGCGCTCGCCGGGCACCAGCACATGCACGGCGGTGTAGGCCGCGTGCCAGCTGGTGAGGAGCGGTAGCAGGGCCTGCGCGGCCTCGTTGAGGTGGAACTGCTCGGCATCCACGGCCAAGGCAATGCGGAGCGGCAGGCGGAGGGGTACCGCACTTTCGGGCACCAGCAGCAGCGGGCGATGGGTGGTGCGCAGCACGGGCAGCGCCTGATTGTGCAGGAGCTGGTCGAGCAGGGTGTGCTCGGCGCTCAGGCCCATCACCAGCAGCAGCGGGTCGCCCTGGCACACGGTTTCCTGCACGGCCGTGACCAGGGGCTGCACCGATACCTTCACTTCGGCCGGCACGGCCAGCTGATAGGCCCGCTCGCGCAGCAGGGCAGCGGTTTCGGACTGGGTGCGGAAAGTGTGCGCGGCCGTCACGGTCACCAGCTCGGGGTCCAGCACGGGGTCGTGGTAGAGGTGCAGCAGCTCCAGGTGGGCCTGCTGCGACGCACCCAGCACGGCGGCGTACCGCGCGGCCTGTTCCGCCGCGGCCGATAAGTTAGCCAGTACAACAATGCAGGGGCTCATGGCAGCAGGGGATAAATGGCGGTTTTGAATTAATTAAAAATTAAGAATTAAGAATTAAAAAGTTGATGGCCAAAATTTTAATTCTTAATTCTTAATTCTTAATTCTTAATTCATTTATACAAGGCGAAAAATGCGCTAGCCCCGGTCGTGGCCGGCGGCCACCCGCAGGTGGTTGTTCACGGTGTGGGCACCCATTTCCAGGGCATCGAGGGCGGCCTGTTTGCGCTCGTGCCAGGTATGCACGGTGCCGTTGAGGGTGACGCGGCCATTGTCGACCTGCACTTCCACATCCTGGGCGTGCAGGGCCGCCGACCAGAAGTAGCACGTCCGAACACGGGCCGCCAGGGCGTGGTCGGGGCTGAGGCCATCGGCCGGAAAGGGTGCGGTAGCGCCCGCTGGCACGGTACCCGCCGGCTGGTCGCCGCCGAATACTTCCACCCGGTTTTCGATGGCCGCCACGCCGTTCACGCCGGCGGCCACAGCCCCGGCCTGCTCCTGCTCAAAATGGCTGTTGGTGCGCCCGTAGAGGTACACTTTGCCGTTGTACACGTTCACGCTGAAATCCGTGCAGCCCACGTAGGGGTCGCGGGCCAGGGCCGCGACCACATCACGCCGGATGTCGCTGTCGGTGAGCAGCTGCCCGGCCCGCACGCGCAGCAGGTTGTGCACGTCCCACACGCCCACCACGTCGCGGGCATCCTGCTCGGCGGCCTGCTTGGCGCGCAGGTTGCTCACGGTGCCGGTCAGAGTCACCACGCCGGCCTGCACCTGCACGGTGGGCTCGTAGGAGAGCACCCGGGGGTCGAAGCGGAACGTGTCGCGCACGGCGGCCCCGATTTCGGCATCGGCTTTGGGGGCAAGCTTATCGGGGCGCAGGTGGGGGTCGAGGGCCCAGCAGGCCACAAACAGGTCGCGGGCATCCACGCGCACGGCCCCGGCCTGGTGGGCGGTGGCCACCACCCGGGCCTTCTCCTCGGCCGTGCCCACCGTGCCCGTCAGGTGCACCACCTGCTGGCTGGTGCGCACCTGCACCAGCACGCTGTTCACCCGAATATCCCAGTCCAGCAGCTCCTGAATCTGGGCCGTAATTTCCTCATCGGAATTCACCAGCCCGCTCCCGCGAATGTCGAGGTGCCCGGCCTCGATGCCGCGCACCCCGCGCACGCCTTCCAGCACCCGCAGCACCAGCTGCTTCTCAACCCACGACTGCACCATGCCGGTGAGGGTGGCCACGCCCTGGGCCACGGCGCAGCGCACGTTGTAGTCGGCCGTGGCGGCGTCGCTGCTCAGGGCCAGCTCCACATCGCGCAGCAGCTGCTGGTCAGGCACTTCCTGGGTGCGAACGACCAGCTCGTTTATCACGCCGCGCACGCCCCGCACGGCCAGGGCCAGCTGCTCGGCACGGGACCGGGCCAGCAGGTTGTCGGTGAAACCGGCCAGCTCCACGATGCCTTCCCTGGTCACGATATCGATGAGGTGCGCATTCACGCCCCGCTTCGTGTGAAAAAGCATTTCGACGGCCGTCGTGATGTCCGCGTCCGCCACGCGCTCCGGCCGGGCCGGAGTGGTTTGGGTATCTAAGGTTTGCATCAGGTTAGGACGTTGATTTATAGTAGTTTTGCTTTTAGTGTGCTGAGTTAAAAGTTGAGAGTTAAAAGTTAAAAAGCAGATACAATGAGTTTTAACTTTTAACTCTCAACTTTTAACTTTCTGCAAAAGTGTATACCAACCTGGAAACCGCTGTAGAACGAGCTAAGAACCCGGCGGCTCAGGTAACGCCCGGCCCGGTGCCCAGGTGCCAGCCCAGCCGGACGAGCCCCAGGCCCAGCAGCACCGAAAGCAGCAGTAGCAGGATATTCATGACGGAAGCGGCGCGGTAACTGGATTTTGGCCGCGAGCCCAAACGGGCAGGCATTCAGCGCGGGCAACATACTTTCACCAAAGGACGACAAATGGGCCAGCCATTGCGCTGATAACAATTGCGTTGACGCATGATTTTTGTCATTTCGCTTCCCCACCCCACGCGGCCGCACTGGGCAAGGGCCCGAATAATCCCTGCCGCACCACCTCATCGTAGCGGTAGATATCGGGCAGAAAGCGCAGCTGGCCGCCCGCCACCGTGCAGGTAGCGTAGCGCACATGAATGGGCATGGCACGCCGCAGCTGCACATCGCGCGGGGTGGGCTGGCGGGCGCAGGCCGCTTCGCTGGGCAGGCTTACCGGCTGGCCACCCCGGCGCAGCAGGTAGGCCGCCAGCTCCATGGGCGCGGCCATGCGGATGCAGCCGTGGCTCAGGGTTCGCACGGGGCGCTCAAAAAGGGAGCGCGCGGGCGTGTCGTGCAGGTACACGGAGTACGGGTTTTTGAACCGGAACACAATGTTGCCCAATGCGTTGTCGCAGCAGGCCGACTGCCGGAAGGTATACGGGAAATTGGCCGGCGACACCCGCGCCCAGTTGATGCGGTACGGGTTCAGGGCCTGCCCCCGGCGGTTGTAGAGCGTCATGTTGTTGCGGGCCAGGTAGCCGGGGTTTTTCCGCAGGCTGGGCAGCACTTCTTTAGTGGCGATGGAGTTGGGCACGTGCCAGTCGGGGGCCAGCGTGAAGTAGCTGATTTGGCTGCTGAGCGTGGGCGTGGGCGTTTCGGGCTTGCCCACAATCACGCGGTGGCGGCGGCGCACCGAATCCCCTGCCACCACCTGCAGCTCGTAGGCGGGCAGGTTTATCAGCAGGTATTCCGGGTCGGCTATCGGGTTCCAGCGCCAGCGCTCCAGGTTGAGGGCCACCTGCTGGTAGCGGGCCTGCTGCAAGTCGGCCGAGTCGGGGTTGGTGGGCTGGGCCAGCCAGCGCACCAGCGCCCGTTGCAGCTGGCGGTACTCGCGGTGCGTGGGCTGGGCCGCATCAATGGCCTCGGGCACGCGGTGCGCGGCCAGGGCGGCGCGCAGCACGGCCGCCGGCTGGCCGGCCGGGCCGGCCGCTTTTTCGCGGGCGGTGGGCGTGTACGGGTGCAGGCGGCCCCGGCTGAGGTCGCGCAGCAGGCGCAGCAGCGCATCGCTGAGGTACACTTCGAGGGCAGCCTGCTGGCGGGCACGCACGGCCGGGGCGATGGTGCCAGGGGGTTGCGCCAGCGAGTCGCGCAGGGTACGCAGGCGGCTTTGGTGGTAGTCGGCAGGGCCCAGGCCGTACTCGGTGGCGCGGGCCAGGCGGGTCAGGGCGGCCGTGGCATCGGGGTTGAGGCTGTCGCTGAGTGGCGTCCAGGCCGGGGCGTAGTCATCCCCAAAAAACTGCCGGACCTCGGCCGCCGCCAGCAGGCCCAGCCGGGTATTGGCGGCCCGCAGGCTGCCGGCCGCCGTGGTGTCAAGCAGCGCCTGAATCCGGGGCGCGACCGGCTCGGCCCGCGGCGGGGCCGGCCCCGAAACCCGCGTGGCAATGACCGGGGTTGCCAGCGGCAGCCCGCGCTCTTCCGTCTGAGATAGCGAGCCGCACCACGGCACGGCCAGCGCCAAACCGAGGCAGGAACAGAAAACGCGAACGGAGGGAATCATCAGTGAAAACGGAAAAATGAAGCCCGCCCAAACGGCTCATGCCACCACCGGGCTGGCCGTCAGCTCGTGCTCGGCGGGGTGGTGCTGGGCCCAGGCGTCGAGGCTGGCGATGGTGGTGGCGGCAATGCTGGCCAGGGCTTCGCGGGTGAGGAAGGCCTGGTGGGCGGTAATCAGCACGTTGGGCTCGGCCAGCAGCTCGGTCATGAGCGAGTCGGTGGGGGGCTGCTGCGAATGGTCTTCGAAATACAGGCCCTTTTCGTACTCGTACACGTCGAGGCCGAGGTAGCCCAGCCGGCCGGCGCGCAGGGCGGCCAGCGCGGCGCGGGTATCGAGCAGCCCGCCGCGACTGGTGTTAATAATCATGGCCCCGGGCTTGCAGCGGGCCAGCATCTCGGCCCCCAGCAGGTGGTGCGTGGCGGGCATGAGCGGCGCGTGCAGGCTGATGATGTCGGCGGCGGCGCAGAGCTCGGGCAGGGGCAGGTAGCGCATGCCGTAACGCTCGGTGAGCTCGGGGTTGGGCTGAATATCCTGGCCCAAAAGCTGGCAGCCGAAGCCGTGCAGAATGCGCGCCAGCACCGCGCCAATGTGCCCGCAACCCACCAGGCCCACGGTTTTGCCGTGCAGGTTGAAGCCCACCAGCTCGTCGAGGCGGAAGTCGGCGCGGTGCAGCAGGGACTGGCTGCGCGGCAGCTGGCGGTTGAGGGCCAGCATGAGGGCCACGGCGTGCTCGGCAATGGCGTGGGGCGAATACTCGGGCACGTTGGCTACTTGCAGGCCCAGGCGCTGGGCGGCGGCCAGGTCTACCTGGTCGTAGCCGGCGGCGCGCACGGCCACGTAGCGGACTCCCAGCGCGTGCAGGGCCTCCAGCACGGGCGCGGAGGCATCATCGTTGGCAAAAATGGCCACGGCCTGGCTGCCCTGGGCCAGGCTGGCGGTGGCCAGGCTCAGGGCCGGGAGCTGCAAGTGAAGCTCGTGGCGGCCCTGCGCGGCCTCCAGCAGAAAGGGGTGTTCGTACTGATGGGCGCTAAAAATTGTAACTTGCATACAATGAACTGATTATGAAAATACGTGAAGCGTGAGAGGCTGTTTGCGTTGGTTGAGCTGGCGGCCTGCGGCGGTGGGCCGCTGCGGGCCGGAGCGGGAAGCCAGCGTGAGCAGGTATACGGAGCCCGTGACGCAGTGGGCGGCTTCGGGAAATTGCAGGCTGACATCCATAAAAACAGGCCGAAAAGAAGCTCCACAAGGTTACGGGGCCGGGCCGGGCGGGCACATGACCAAAATCATTCGCCCGCCTTACTTTCAGCATGTTCCGGTGGGCCAGCGGTTCCGTTTTTTGCCAGCGTTTTCACCCTTTCCGTTCGCGTACTCATGGCCGTATCCCTGCTCATTCTCACCGATTTTTTCCAGGCCGCCAACCACGCCCTCAACTACGCCACCAACCTGGCCCTGCCGCTCAAGGCCCGGCTGGTGCTGCTGCACGTGCGCCGCGACTCGGTGCTCGACCCGGAGCGGTTCACCGGCCATCTTTCCAACCTGAGCCAGCAGGCTATCAATCTGGCGTTAAGCCGCGTAGCCCACGACCTGCCCGTGCCCGTGGTGGCTGAAATTGGTCACGGCCAGGTTGCTTTTGCCGTGGCCGATGCGGTGAGCCGCCACCACCCGGCCCTCATCGTACTGGGCCGGCCCGACGAGTCGTCGGTGCCCGATGAGCTGGTGCAAACCACCTCCCTCGACATCCTGCGCACCTCCCCCTACCCCATGCTGGTGGTGCCGCACACCGTGCCGCGGGCCACGCTGCCCCGGCGCGTACTGCTGGCCGTCGATGGCGATGCCTTCAGCCTGGGCGAGCACGCGGGCACCGTCCGGCAGCTGCTCACCGCCCTCGGAGCCGCGCTCACGGTGCTGTACGTAGCTCAGGCCAGCCCCACTATCGAAGCCGAAGCCGCCGCGGCGCTGGTCACGGTGCAACAAACCGGCCTCACGGTGGGTCTGCCGGAAGTACAGGTTCGCGACGTGGCCAGCGACCACCCCGCCGAGGGCATCCTGAAAACGGCCCGAGCCGCCGATTTCGATATGGTCATTCTTATTGCCCGCCCCCGCAGCTTCCTGGGCAAGCTTTTTCACCGCAGCGTAACGGCTCAGGTGCTGCTGCACAGCACCTTGCCGGTGCTGGTGGTGCCCGCCGTCGAGTAGCCGCCGCCAAAAAAGCGGAGTCGTAGCACGCTTGTTGACACATTACTAGAGCAGATTCCAAGTTGGTATATGGGGTGTAGAGACGCGACACTTCGCGTCTCCTCGCGTGGGAATCGTTCAACGAGGAGACGCGAAGTGTCGCGTCTCTACACCCCGTACAGCAATCCGAAAACTGCTCTAGTTGCCCCCTTACAGCAGTTTCCAAGTCCATGTACAGAGTTAAAAGTTGAGAGTTGAAAGTTAAAAGTCAGACGTAGTGGGTTTTAACTTTTAACTCTCAACTTTTAACTGTTTTAAAAAATGTACACTGACTCGGAAACTGCTCTAGCTTGGGAGCCTGTCGGGCGCAGCGCCTACCTTCGGCCCACGCATGCCCGCCCTCCCGCCCGACCTCCGCAAAGCCCTGTTTCAACTGCCCGAAAAGGAGAAAGACCAGCTCCTGGCCCGCCTCGTGGCCCAGGATGCGGTGCTGACCGAGCAGCTGGCCTTCCGGCTGCTGGAAGGTCCGGCGGCCCTCGAAACCCGCCGCGCCAGCCTGCGCACCCAGGTCGACGACCCGGTGCGCGGCTTCCACCAAACGCCCAACGACCTGCTCGTGATTCTGCGGCAGCTGCAGGCACGGCTGGCCTACCACGCCCGCATTACCGACGATACTTTCGGCGAAATCGAGCTGAGCTGGCGCTTGCTGGCCAACGTGTTCCGGCACCAGGCCGCGGCCACCGTCCGGCTGCACGGCCCCACCCAGCCGCTGCTCCAGCACCTCACCAGGCGCACCCACGAAACCCTGAAACAAACCGCCCGCCTCCACGAAGACTACCACCTGGAGCTGGCCGAAACCGCCAACGCCGTGCTGGCCGCCCTCTGGCAGTCCGGAGCCGCCCCGCTGGCCCGGGAGCTGGGCCTGCCAAGGAGTTTTGAGAGTTGATTTTGTAGGGTTGAGGGTTGAGTTTTGAGAGAGGACTACTGGTCTGAACGTGCTTGGCCCTCACTCAAAACTCAGCATTCAAACCTCAACATCCAAACCTCAGCATTCAAACCTCAACATTCAACCCTACAAACTCAACCCTCCCTACAGCGCCCGAAACACGATGGGCATGGTGAGCGTGACCCACACGGGCTGGCCCTGGATTTTGCCGGGCGTCCACCGAGGCATGAGGCGCACGAGGCGCAGGGCCTCTTCGTCGAGGCCGGAGCCGAGGCCACGCACTACGCGCGGGTCGTGCAGGTGGCCTTCGGAGTCTATGGTGAAGGTGATGAATACCTTGCCCGAGAGGCGCTTATCGAGAGCAGCCGTGGGATAGTTGAGGCGGCCGCTCAGAAACCTGAGTAGCGCCGCGTCGCCGCCGGGGAAGGCGGGCATTTCATCGGCCGTGAAGTAGATGGTGGGCGTGGCGGCGGATGCGGCCGACGACGATGACGGCGATGATGCAGGCGCGGTCTGCACGCCGCCATCGGCCACGGACGGCGCGATGATGGAGGCAGTCTGGGCCCGGACCGGACCAGCAGCTACGGCCAACAAACCAGCAGATAGTAGATAACGAAGCATAGACTAATCCGGGTAAAGTTGCTGACAACAAAGCTACCGGGGCGGCCCAGGGCCCAGATACAGCGCGTATTATGGTTCTGTTGCGCTTGTGTTGGTAACATGGCGGCGACTAGCGGCGCAACATTACCGGAATCCTTTCCCAGCCAACCACAGTACAATAGCCTACACTTTTCTGCTGCCTTACCCCGCCGCCATTATGTACACCACCGACCCTGATTCTGCGCGCACGCCCCAGCTGTCCGAAACCCTGTTGCGGCAGGCGCTCGACGAGCTTGATGCCAAAATCAAGACCCTGCACAACCGCGCCCAGGCCACGGTAGCCGGCTCGGCCAATACCTACGAAGCTCACGCCACGGCCCTCGAAACCAAGCGCGCCCAGCTGGCCGAGCAGTTGGCCCAGGCCCCCGCGCCCGCCACCGGCCCCGAGCCCAGCGTGTGGTCTCAAATCCAGCGCGGCATCGAAACCCTGCGCCAGGACATGCGGGAGCTGCTGTAAACCAAGGCGCTCAAGCGCTACACGTACAGCAAGGGGATATAGCCGCCCCTTGGCCGCCGACGCAAACGTGCATCGCCGAAGGGTTGTGAGATGGAGCGGTACGGAGGGAACGGCACGTGACCGCGAGGCGCGGGCCTGCCGGCTCCCGGCCGCGCCGACCGCCTGGCCCGGCGAGCTGGGCTTGAATTTTGTCCTGGCCGGCAGTCCAGCCGAGGAAGCGGGTACGCCAGGACCTATCTTTACCTACCAATTAATACTTATCCTTCTGCCTGATGCGAAACGTGTTACGCCTGTACTGCTTTATCCTATTCGCGGGAATCACGGGGCCGGCCCTGGCCGCGCCCGCGCCGCCCACCGTGCCCGGCCAGCTGGTAGTTAAGCTGCGGCCCGGCCAGGTGCCGGCCGCCCTCGAAGCCGCCCTGCGCACGCTGGATGCCGGCAGCCCGCGCCAGAAGTTTCCGCGCGCCCAGGCCCCCGGTGCCGAGCGGCCCGGCAGCGTGGAGCTGCGCGGCATCTATCAGGTTACGGTGCCTGTTACCCTGACCCTGGACCGCGCCCGCGCCATCCTGCTGGCCACCGGCGCGGTGGAGTACGTGGAGCCGCTCTACATCCGCCAGCCCCAGTACCAGCCCAACGACCCGCTGGCCGACTCCACCCTGACCAGCCTCACGGCCAGCCAGTACTACCTGAAGCAGGTTAGAGCCTACCGCGCCTGGGACGTAACCCGCGGCGACAGCTCCATTGTCATCGGCATCACCGATGGCGGCTTGCGCCTCACCCACCAGGATTTGCGCCCGCAGCTGAAGCACAACTACGCCGACCCCGTGAACGGCCGCGACGACGACAACGACGGCTACGTGGACAATTTCACCGGCTGGGACCTGGCCAATAACGACAACGATGCCGGCTACGATATCAACATCGTTCACGGCTCGCTGGTAGCGGGCGTGGCCGCCGCCCGCGCCGACAACGGCGTGGGCATTGCCGGCCTGGGCAACAAGTGCCGCTTGCTGCCGCTCAACATCTACCCCAACACGCCCACCGGCAGCTTTGCCGGCTACGAGGCCGTGGTGTACGCCGCCGACCACGGCTGCCAGGTCATCAACATGAGCTGGGGCGCGCCGGGCGGCTATTCGCGCTTCGAGCAGGACGCTATTACCTACGCCGCCGTGAACCGCAACGCCGTGCTGGTGGCCGCCGCCGGCAACACCAGCGCCGACCTGCTCTTCTACCCCGCTTCCTACGACCACGTGCTGTCGGTATCGGGCGTGGGCAGCACCGACCAGAAAAGCCCCAGCGCCACCTTCAATCACCGCGTGGATATGGTGGCCCCCGGCCTGAGTATCCTCACCACCTACGGCTACCACGGCCCCACCGGCAGCGGCGCGGCCGATGCCGACTACATTGCCGTGGGCGGCACCTCGTTTGCCGCGCCGCTGGTGGCGGCGGCGGCGGCCTTGCTGCGCTGGCAGTTTCCGCAGTTTACCTCGGCGCAGATTGGGGCCCAGCTGCGCCAGACCGCCGACAATATCGACGGCCTCCCCGCCAACGCTGCCTGGGCCGGCCGCCTGGGCACGGGCCGCCTCAACGTGCTGCGCGCCCTCACCCAAACCCGCCAGGAAGCCCGTGTGACCACCAGCACCTTCGCCCCGGCCCGCGTTGCCTACGCCCCCGGCGATACCCTGCGGCTGGCCGTAGCCGTGCAAAACCTGTTGCAGCCCGTGGCCGGCCTCACGGTCACGCTCACCTCGCTATCACCTTACCTCACGGTGCGGCAGGGTAGCTTTGCAGTAGGAAGTTTGCCCACGCTCGGCCAAACCACCAACGCCGCCGCGCCCTTCCGGCTGGCCGTGGCCACCAGCGGCATTCCCCTCAATACTACGGCCACGCTGCGCTACCGCATCACGGCTAGCGGCGGCTTTCAGTACGACCAGTATGTGAATGTGGTGTTGAATCCTGACTACGTGGTGCTCAATGCCAATGACTTGACCATGAGCCTGACCAGCCGCGGCAATCTGGCGTATGATAACCTGGCCGGCACCGTGGGCGCTGGCCTGAGCTACCGCACCAGCACCAATATCCTGAGCGAGGGCGGCCTGCTGCTGGCCACCAGCCCCACCCGGGTGTCCGACCGCCTGCGCAGCAGTGGCGGGCAGTCGCGGCAGTCGTTTTTCAGCCTGCGCCAGGCTACCCGCCAGCAGCCTGGCCCCCGCGCCGACCAGGAAGCCCGCGTGGCTTTCCAGGACACGATTCCGGTGGCGGGCAGCCGCATCCGGAGCGTGGGCGTGGCCGTGCGCCAGCGGGCCTACGCCTGGGCCACGCCCGGCCGCCGCGATTTCGTGGTGCTGGAATACTCGCTCAAAAACCTGACTGCTGATACCCTCAAGCCGCTCTACGCCGGCATCTTTACCGACTGGGACCTGCCCATGCCCGACGGGGCCGGCCGCAATGCCGCCGATTGGGACAGCACCCGCGCCCTGGGCTACTGCTACGCGCTGGGCGTGCCGGCTATCGGCACCTTCCCCGCCCGCTACGCCGGCGTGCGGCTGCTGCGCGGCGGAGCCCCGGCGGTGTACTCCATCAACAGCAGCGCGCCCGCGGGCAGCCCCATTCGCCTGGCCGATGGCTTCTCGCTGGCCGAAAAATTCCTGGCCCTGAGCAGCGGCACCGGCCGCACCCACCGCAGCGCCGGCCTGCCCAACGGGGCCGATGTGGTGCAGGTAGTGGGCACCCGGCTAGCCCGGCTGGCCCCCGGCGATTCCGTTACCGTGGCATTTGCCGTGCTGGCCGCGCCCACGCTGGCGCAGCTGCAAGCTGCCGCTGATGCGGCCGCCCTAACCTATGCCACGCTGCTGCCCAGCCGGCTGGCCGCCCGCGCCCTCGACTTCACGGTGTACCCCAACCCCACCACCGGCGCGCTCCGGGTAGAAGTAACCGCGGCTTTTGGGCTGCGGGCGGTACGGGTTGGCAACGCCCTGGGCCAGGAGGTGCTGCGACAAGCTGCCAGCGGCACCGCCGCCAGCCTCAGCCTGACGAACCTGGCCCCGGGCATCTACACCGTCCGGGCCGAGGGTGCGGCCGGGGTGCTCACGCGCACCGTGGTGCTGCACTAAGAGCCTATCCGAATAGGCCCAAAAAAAGAACGGTCATGCAGAGCGCAGCGAAGCATCTTTACCGCGTAACTAATTCTTTTCCTGGATTACTACTGAGGTAAAGATGCTTCGCTGCGCTCTGCATGACGGCCTATTCGGATAGGCTCTAAGTTGTTAGTCATTAGCTGTCAGTTGTTATTTGGTCGATAAACAGTTGACCAACAACTAACAACGAGCAACTAACAACCCGTTTGCTTTAGAACGACTACTTAAACCTGGCCGGCTAGCCCACCCTCCAGAGCTCGTGCCAGCCGGTGGTGTACCGCGGCGAGCAGTACGCCGAGCGGCCCGCCCAGGCAGGGGCTTTGGGCTGACCGTTAGCGTCCTTCGCTACGCCGGCCGCGGCCAGCCCCACCAGCTGCCGGCCAAAGCGGGCGTTCAGCTTATCCATGGTTGCCATTAGCTGCTGGCGGCGGGGCTGGTCGGCGGCCGGGGCGGCGAAGAGGCCGAGCTGCGCCTGCGCGGCGGGTTCGAGGCCGCTGAGCAGCACGCCGGCGCGGTGGTAGGCCGTGCCCGGGCGGCGCAGCCGGTGCAGGCCGTGCAGCGCCGCCTGAGTAAGGGCCGCCGTGTCGTTGGTGCTCACCGGCAGGCTCACCACGCCGGTGTGCGTTGTGGGGCCGGCAGTGGGCGCGTACCGGTCGGTGCCCAGTATCACCGTTATCAAATGGGCCGAGAGGCCCTGTCGGCGCATTTTCTCCGCTGCCCGGGCCACGAAGGTGGCGATGGCCTCGGCCAACACGGCGGCCTCGTGCTGCGGCCGGCCGAATGAGCGGGTACAGGTGATGCTGTGGCGGCGGCTGGCGGCGGGCTGCAGCTGGTCATCTTCGTCCCACTCCGCGGGGTTCCAGCCCTGGCAGGGCTGGCCGTGCAGCTCGTGCCACAGCTGCTGCCCCACCACGCCGCCCAGGTGCCGGCGCAGCCAGTGCTCCGGCAGGGCGGCCAGGGCGGCTCCGGTCAGGATACCCATTTCCTGCAGCTTGCGGCCGTAGCGGCGGCCCACCCCCCAGATATCAGCCACGGGTGTGGCGGCCAGGGCGGGTTCCCACTGCTCGGAGGTGGATAGCACCAGCACGCCGGTGGTGGCCTGCCGCCGGGCCAGGCGGTTGGCCAGCTTGGCCAGGGTTTTGGTGGGCGCAATGCCCACGCAGGTGGGAATGCCGGTATGCTTTAGGACGGTTTTTTTCACCCGGATGCCGTAGGCCGGCAGGTCGGGTGCCAGCAGGCTCATCCCCGAAAAATCCAGAAATGCCTCGTCAATGGAATATATTTCCAACTCCGCCGCGAAGTTGCTCAGCACCTGCACCACGCGCCGGCTCATGTCGCCGTACAAAGCGTAGTTTGAGGAAAAAACCCGCACCTGCTGCTGCTCCAGCAGCGGGCGTACCAGGTGGTAGGGTTCACCCATTTTCAGTCCCAGGGCCTTGGCTTCGTCGGAACGCGAAATCAGGCAGCCGTCATTATTCGAGAGCACGACCACCGGCCGGCCGGCCAGCTGCGGCGCAAACACCCGCTCGCAGGACACATAGAAATTGTTGCAGTCGACGAGGGCATACATGGTGTGAGACCGGGCGTTGGACGAGAAATAGGAGCCATTCAGCAGGCAATGGAAATTAAATAAATTATATATTCTACTTTTACAAAACTTTCAGCCGCATCTGGTTGATTACCTTATACCACCACCTGCGAATCAGCCAGCGAATGAATAACGTGCGTCACCACTCCCCACACTGTCAGGCCGGCCTCCGGGTCGATGGGCAGCGGCGGGTAACGGGCATTTTCGGCCACCAGCCAGGGCTGCCCGGCCCGCAGCTGCAGGCGCTTGAGGGTGTGCTCGCCTTCCACCACGGCTACCACAATGCTGCCGTGGCGGGCCCGCAGGGCACGGTCCACGGCCACGAGGTCGCCGGGGTGAATGCCGGCTCCGGTCATCGAATCGCCGCTGACGCGGGCCAGAAACGTGGAAGCCGGGTTCCGGAACAAGTGCCGCGTGAGGTCGAACGGGCCATCGAGGTGGTCGTCGGCGGGCGAAGGAAAGCCGGCCGGTACCGCGCAGCCGAAGAGCGGAAGCTGGGTTTTGCTAAATCCAGGGGACGCGATAAAATCGTAAACTGATGCAATCATTACAATATTCAAACTTGTCAGCAGAAGCACTGACAATGCTATTTACTAAACAAGTTAGTATATTGTTTTTTATCGTACCTTCACTCTGATTGACTTAGCTAATACTGCAAAAAATGTTTTCGCGGTATAATCACATGATTATAAACGTTAAAAGCGTATTAAACCTAAAAAAGACAAAATAATATTCGCTTCAGATTTTTTAAATTCCCGCAAATTTAGTATCTTTGAGTATGTCGAAAGTCAAGCTACCCACGCCGCTGCCCTTGCAGCAATTTGCCCGTTGCGTGAACGACGCGCAACGCCCGGCCGACTACGTTGGCGACTGGCCCGAGGCGGGCCGCGTGTATGCCGTGCGGGTGTTGCCCCACGTGCGCACCGGCGAGCTGCAGGTCCACGTCCTCGGTTTTTACGCCGAGCGTCCTTACGGCGCCTTCGCCGCCCACCGCTTCGAGGAAGTGGCGGACGTGTGGCTGAATTAAGCGGCCCCAGTAGGCGGCCCGATGGTTTCATCCCTTATGGCCCCGTTGGCTTCGCAGCCGGCGGGGCCAGTTTGCGTCTGGGATAGTAGGCTAGCGGCCGTAGATGCCAAAGATTCCCTTGTCGGAGGGCGTCCAGAGGCAGGCCCGCTGGCCGCTGGCTTTCAGGGCGTCGTTGGTCCAGGTGTTGCAGGTGTAGAGGAAGCTGTAGACGCGGTGGGCCTCGTAGAAGGCATCGTCGGGGCCGTAGCTGTGGCCGGCGACGTGCTGCACGTTGCCGGCCGCATCCAGCTTGAAGCTGGCCTGGATGTAGGCAATCAGGCGGGCGTATTCGGCCTGGCTGAGGTGGAGGGGGATGGTTTTGGGGCCGGCCTCCAGACCATGAAAATAGGTGGTGTGCATGGCCGCCGTGCCCAGCCAGAAAGCCGCCTTGAAAGCGGTGCTGAAGGTGAGGTCGGCCCAGGTGGGCGTGTCGAGGTAGAAGCCTTTGTCGCCCCAGCCAAAGGCGATGTAGCGCATGGTGCTGTCGCGCGACGGGATGTTGGCGAAGGGCAGCTGCTGGCTCCAGTCAATCTGGCTGGTTTTGATGGGCAGCACAATGTCGGTGTGCACGCCGTTGGTGTGCAGGAAAACCGTGACATCGGCGGGCGCATTAGGCTGGGTTTTGGGCACCGGGATGGCGGAGAGCACCACCGCCGAGCCCACGTACAGGGCTGCGATTCCCACGATGGAACCGACGGTATAACCCGTGATTTTAAGTGTTTTGCGAAGCGTAATCGGCATAAATCAGTAACAGAAATCCAAGGCTGCATCCGGCAGTTCAGTGATGAGCGGCAGGCACAATACGGGAGAAAACCGACTCAGGTCGGAATAGCGGTTGGCCACGGGAATTCCGGCCAACCGGCCGCGCCGGTTTTTGCAGGGAAACAGCCAGGAACAGGCCGGGCATCAGCCCCGGCACGCACCGGCCTGTTTCTACTGTTTCAGAAGCGACGAAAAGCGAGGGCAGCGGAGGGCTGCCGCCGTCCGTACTTTTGCCCCGCCTCCGCACCGCTAATTGGGTACGGCGGCCCTCCCCTCCCCCATGTGGACTTCAACTTCCGAGCGGCTGGCGGCCCTCGATGCCGAATGGCAGCAGCCGACGGCCCGCTTCCGCAACTTCCCGCTCATTGCCCGCTACCACGCGGCCGTGCAGGCCGAGCCCGCCTACCATCGCCTCGACGACCAGACCTGGACCGACCTGAACGGCGAGGAGCTGTTCACGCTGCTCGACGGCACGGTGAGCCGCGTGGGCCAGCAGTGCCTTTACCAGCGCCTGCGCAGCCCGCTGGCCGATGCTGCCGCCCTGCGCGAATTCGACGAGGCGGCCACCTTCTTCACCGGGCAACCCGCGCCGCGCGGCCGGGCGCTGCTGGCCCTCAGCCGCCTCTCCTCCATCGAGGCCTACTACCTGCCCGACCTGCTGGCCGGCAACGCCCTGCCCGCCCTGCCCTGGACGGCCGCCGCCCCGGCCCTGGTGCTGCTGCTGCTGGCCACGGTGGTGGGCGGCTTCTGGCAGCCGCCCCTGTGGCTGCTCACGGCGCTGCTATTTATGGGGCACACGGTGCTGCACTATTGGTACCGGGGGCGCGTGCTGGCCGGCGTGCGGCCCATGCAGCAGCTGGGCAGCCTGTACCGCGCCGGGCGCGATTTGAGTCGGCTGGACTTGCCCATAGCCCCCTTGCGCCAGCTGGCGGAGCCGTTGAAACGGCTGGGGGCCATTGTGGGTAAGGTGGCCTTTTTGCAGGTGGAGGGCCAGCTGCAATCCGACATCGTGGCCCTGCCGTGGCTGCTGCTGCAATACCTGAAGATTGTGCTGCTGCTCGATTTCATCGTGTACCACAACTGCCGGCGCGACATGCAGGCCCACGCCGCCGCCATTCGGGTCGTGTACGAAGCCGTGGGCTACACCGATTGCGCCGTGGCGGTGGCCGGGTTCCGGGCGCGGCACCCGCACTGCGCGCCCCGATTTACGGCCGGGGGCACCGGACTGCACCTCACGGCGGCCTACAACCCGCTGGTGCCCGGCTGCATGCCGAATGATTTGGCCGTGGATGGCCAGGGCATCCTACTCACCGGCTCGAATATGTCGGGCAAAACCACGTTCATGCGCACCATTGGCCTCAATGCGCTGCTGGCCCAGACCATTGCCACCTGCCCGGCCTCGGCCTACGCCGCCCCATTCCGGCGGGTGGTATCCAGCATCAACCTCGCCGACAGCCTGCCCGAGGGCAAGAGCTATTATTTTGCCGAAGCCGAGGCCGTGCTGGGTTTCATTCGGGCCGCCGAGGCGGGCGAGGGCGGCTACCTGTTTATTCTGGACGAGCTATTCAAGGGTACCAACACGGTGGAGCGCATCGCGGCCACCCAGGCGGTACTGGCCTACTTGCAGCCGCGCAGCCTAGTGGTAGCCTCCACGCACGACGGCGAGCTGGGCGCGTTGCTCCACCCGGCTTTTACCGAGTACCACTTCTCCGAAACCGTGACCGAGGCCGACTGGTATTTCGACTACCTGCTCAAGCCCGGCCCGCTCACCACCCGCAACGCCATCCGGCTGCTGGCCCGGGTGGGCTACCCGGCCGCCATCGTGCAGCAGGCCCTGGCCCTGAGCCGCACGCTGGATGCGGAAGCCAGAAAGTAGGGATGTAGGTGGGCAGGTGCTTAATTTTGAGCCTATGCCAACACCCCAGCCCGCAACTACGTCCCAGAAAGAATACGCCATCCCTACTGCCTACCGGAAGATGGAAAACCTGCACATCCTGTTCTGGCTGGTGAAGGATATCAGCTGGTGCATGATTTGGCGGCCACTGGGCCTGCTGATGGTGGTGCCCACGCTGGGTATTGCCCTGGTCATTACCTGGCGCACCCGCGCTAATAAGTCGGAGCTGGCCCACAACCTGGCCATCGTGTTCTGGATTACGGCCAACTCCTACTGGATGAGCAGCGAGTTTTTTGGCTTCGATGCCGTGCGGGTGCTGCCGCACGTCACGGGGAAGGAGCTGGCGCTGGTGCCGTTTCTCATCGGCCTGGGCATTCTGGCCTATTACTACCTGGTGCAGAAGCCCCGCGAAACCCCGGATTCTCCGGTCGCTGCGGTATCATCAGCAGCGCCGGCCGCGTAGCTTCGGGCGCGCATCCTATCCCCCGCCCTCCCTATGTCCTCGCAAGAACAGCAGGCCCGCACCGAGCTCCACGCCTGGCAGCAGCAGATGCAGCGGCCGCCCTCGCTGCTGAACCGCTTTGCCCGCCGGGTACAAATCCGTCTCAACGCCCTGCTGCCCGAGCGGGTGCATCAGGCCATCACCGCCGCCATCAAGCAAATGGTGCGCGGCGTGCTCTTGGGCTCCAAATACACCACCAGCAAGCCCGTAGCAGAAGCTTCGTTCGCGGCGCGGGAGGCCGCTGTGCGCACCCGCATCCGCGACTACCGCACCATGGCCACCGCCGAAGGAGCCGTGACCGGCGCGGGCGGCTTCCTGCTCGGCCTCGCCGATTTCCCGCTGCTGCTCAGCCTCAAGCTCAAGCTGCTCTTCGACACGGCCGCCCGCTACGGCTACGACGTGCACGACTACACCGAGCGGCTCTTCCTGCTCCACGTTTTCCAGCTGGCCTTCAGCAGCCAGCACGCCCGCAACGAAACCTACCGCCGCCTGGCCGACTGGGACGCCTACCGCCTCACCCTGCCCCTCGACCCCAACGAGTTCGACTGGCGCACCTTCCAACAGGAATACCGCGACTATATAGACCTCGCCAAAATGGCCCAGCTCGTGCCCGTCATCGGGGCCGCCGTGGGCGCGGTGGCCAACTACAAGCTCATTGAGCAGCTCGGCGAAACGGCCATGAACTGCTACCGCATGCGGCATTTCGCGGCCGAGCAGCCGGAATAGCTCTTTCGGAGTTCTACTCCGGAAGCCCGCCTACCAGGGGCTTGCAGCCCCGCCCCACCATAGCCCCACCCCAAACTCACCCCACAAAAAGCACTTCCAGCAGCCCACCCTGCTCCGAGTAATTGGATGCCGAACTATACACGTAGTGCTCCGCCTCGGCCACCAGTTCCGCCCGTACGGGGTTCTGATGCAGGTAATTCAGCTTTTGCAGCGTAAAATCCCGCCCAAACAATTCCTTCGCCTCACTCCCACGCTGCCAGAATTTATAGGTGTCGCTTTTGGTATCAATCCGGGCATTGAAGGCAAAGCGGTGCAGCATCCATTGCCGCCGGCTTTCGGGGTCGCGCTGAATGGCCGTCGTAATGGCTTTGCTGGTGAACCGCTTGAAATCACGCAGAATATCCGACAAATGCTTGTCGGGGGCCGCCCCCGCAATCAGGTGCAAGTGGTTGCTCATCAGGCACCAGGCGTATAGCTCCAGCCCCTTGTGCTGCTGGCAATAGCGCAAGGCATCCACGATGATGTGCCGGTACGCCGGCCGGGTAAAAACATCAACCCAGTCCACCACCGTCATGGTAAGAAAGTAGATGTGGTCGGGGAAAATGCGGTTTTTCAGGCCCATGCGGCCAAGGTAGCGGCAATCGCGGGCATTCTTCTACGCCGGGGCTATGAGCCCCTGGCAGGTGGCTTCCGGAGTAGAACTCCGAAAAAGCAGAATGCGCTTAGTTAAACAATGACCATCATAACCACAACGGCCGCCCCAGAATCCTGAGGCGGCCGTTGCTACTTAAGCTACAAGCAGGAGGAATTACACCAACTGGCCAGCCTCTTTCAAACGAATCAAATTCAAAGCCGAGCCGGCTTTGAACCACTCGATTTGGCCTTCGTTGTAGGTGTGGTTCAGCGTAATCAGGTCGGTATCGCCATCGATGTGGTGCAGGCGGGCCTGCAGGGGCTGGCCGGGCTGGAAGTCCGTCAGGCCGAGGATATCGATGGTGTCGGCTTCCTCGATGAGGTCGTAATCGGCCTTGTTGGCGAAGGTGAGGCCGAGCATGCCCTGCTTTTTCAGGTTGGTTTCGTGAATGCGGGCGAAGCTCTTCACAATCACGGCCCGCACGCCCAGGTGGCGGGGCTCCATGGCGGCGTGCTCGCGCGAGCTGCCTTCGCCGTAATTCTCATCGCCGATGACCACGGTGCCGATACCCAGGCTCTTGTAGGAGCGGGCCGACTGCGGCACGGTGGTGTAGCCGTCGCCCTGCACGGCGAAGTTGCGCACCGAGTTGGCCTCGCCATTGAAAGCGTTGGTAGCCCCGATGAGCATGTTGTTGGAGATATTGTCGAGGTGGCCGCGGTACTTCAGCCACGGGCCGGCCATCGAAATATGGTCCGTCGTGCATTTGCCCTGGGCCTTGATGAGCAGGCGCAGACCCTTCAGGTCGGTGCCCTCCCAGGCCTTGAAGGGCTCAAGCAGCTGGAGGCGGTCCGAAGCCTGGGCCACCACCACCTGCACCGTGCTGCCATCGGCAGCAGGGGCCTGGAAGCCGGCATCCTCCACGGCGAAGCCCTGGGGAGGCATCTCCAAACCCATCGGCTCATCGAATTTTACGGGGCCGTCTTTGCCGGGCAGCGTGTCAGTGAGCGGATTGAAGGTCAGGTCGCCGGCGATAGCGAAGGCCGTCACGATTTCGGGCGAAGCCACGAAAGCGTGGGTATTCGGGTTGCCGTCGTTGCGCTTGGCGAAGTTGCGGTTGAAGCTCGTGATGATGGAGTTCTTGCGCTTGGGGTCGTCGGTGTGGCGGGCCCACTGGCCGATGCACGGGCCGCAGGCATTGGCCAGCACTACGCCGCCCATGTCGGCGAAGGTGTCGAGCAGGCCGTCGCGGGCCACCGTGTAGCGCACCAGCTCCGAGCCGGGCGTGATAGTGAACTCGGCGTTCACTTTCAGACCTTTATCCACGGCCTGCTTCGCGATGCTGGCGGCGCGGGTAATGTCCTCGTAGCTGGAGTTGGTGCAGGAGCCGATGAGGCCGACCTCCAGCTTCTCGGGCCAGCCGTGCTCCTTCACGGCGGCGGCAAACTGCGAGATGGGCCAGGCGGCGTCCGGCGTGAACGGGCCGTTCACGTAGGGCTCCAGCGTGTTGAGGTCGATTTCGATGAGCTGGTCGTAGTAGAGTTCGGGCTGGGTGTACACCTCGTCGTCGGCGCGCAGGTGGGCGGCCACGGCGGCGGCAGCTTCCGCGATTTCGGCCCGGCCGGTGCCGCGCAGGTAGTCGCCCATCTTCTCATCGTAGGCAAACACCGAGGTGGTCGCCCCGATTTCCGCGCCCATGTTGCAGATGGTGCCTTTGCCAGTGGCCGAGAGGCTTTCGGCACCGTCGCCGAAATACTCCACGATGGCCCCGGTACCGCCCTTCACGGTCAGGATGCCGGCCACTTTCAGAATCACGTCCTTGGCCGAAGTCCAGCCGCTCATTTTGCCGGTCAGCTTCACGCCGATAACCTTGGGGAATTTCAGCTCCCAGGCCATGCCGGCCATCACGTCCACCGCATCGGCCCCGCCTACGCCGATGGCTACCATGCCCAGGCCGCCCGCGTTGGGGGTGTGCGAGTCGGTGCCAATCATCATACCGCCGGGGAAGGCGTAGTTTTCCAGTACCACCTGGTGGATGATGCCCGCGCCGGGCTTCCAGAAACCAATGCCGTATTTATTGGAAACCGAGGCCAGGAAGTCGTACACTTCCTTGTTTTCGGTGTTGGCTTCGGCCAGGTCGGCGGTAGCGCCGTCTTTGGCCTGAATGAGGTGGTCGCAGTGCACGGTGCTGGGCACGGCGGCCGTGGGCTTGCCGGCCTGCATGAACTGGAGCAGCGCCATTTGGGCGGTGGCATCCTGCATGGCCACGCGGTCGGGGGCGAAATCGACGTAGGAAACGCCGCGCTCGTAGGCCTGCTTTACTTCGCCGCCGTGGAGGTGGGCGTAGAGAATTTTCTCGGTGAGGGTGAGCGGGCGCGCCACGGCGGCGCGGGCCGCCTCGATGCGGGAACCCATGCCGGCATACACCGTGCGAATCATTTCCAGGTCGAAAGCCATAGGATGCGTGTTAATAAGAGTGGTTGTGCAAATGTAGCACCCACGGGAAGTTGGACCTAGCCCAAATGCGCCGATGCGGGTTTTGGGTGGGTTAACGTGGGTTTTGGCGAAGGTGTTCGGAGGGTGGCGCGGTGCCGGGTTACCGCTGAGGGCGCGGAGAATTTCGCAGAAGGCCGCTGAGGCCGGTAGCAACCTATTGAGCTAGGTGGTGGTTTGTGGGGCTTGCGTTTGCATTTTTGCGCTTACTTATGAAAACAATACCCATTCGCCTACTGGCCTCGGCCGCCCTCGGCATGAGCCTGATTACTGGCTGCGATACCTCATCGACTAAAAAAGAAGCGGCCGAGACGCCTGCCGCCGAAACTGCCGGGGCCAGTGCTGCCCTGCCCGCCAGCCTCAAACCCGGCCACTGGAAAGGCTGGGTTATGGCCCAGAATAAGGCTATTTACTTTGCATTCGACGTGGCTACAGAGGCCGGCAAGCCGGTAGTATACCTAATAAACAAAGGCCTGAGCGGCGAGGAGCGGCTGCGCTGCGACGAAATATCCTCGGCCGGCGACTCCACCACCATCCGCCTGCATGCCTTCGATGCCGCGCTGGTCGTGCGGCCTGAGGGCGCGGATAAGCTCACCGGCACTTGGGTGAAATACGATGCTAAAACCCCATACCGTGTGCCTTTGGTGGCGTTGCGCGGCGAGCGGCCCCAACCACAGCCCGAGGCCGGCACGCCAGACTTCGCGGGGACCTGGCGGGTTACTTTTAAGGAGGATGAAGGCAAAACCTACCCAGCGGTGGGCATTTTCAAGCAACAGGGCACCAGCATTACCGGCACGTTCCTCACCACTACCGGCGACTACCGCTACCTCTCGGGCGCGGTGCTGCCCAGCGGCATGGGCCTCTCCACGTTCGATGGTAGCCATGCCTTTCTTTTCCAAGCCAACAAGCTGGCCGATGGTACGCTCAAGGGCGACTTCTACTCCGGCAAGTCCGGCCACGAAACCTGGACCGCCGTGCTCGACCCCAAAGCCAAACTTCCCGACGCCGGCACCCTCACTTACCTCAAAAAAGGCCAGAGCCGGCTGGATTTCAAATTCCCCAACGTGTTTGAGGGCGGGGCCGTGTCCCCCACCGACCCCAAGTATCAGGGCAAGGTGGTAGTGGTGCAAATTCTGGGTTCGTGGTGCCCCAACTGCATGGACGAGACCAACTTTCTGGCTCCGTGGTACGAGAAGAACAAGGCACGCGGCGTGGAAGTAATCGGCCTGGGCTACGAGCGCAGCCCGGACTACAAAGTGGCCTCGGCGCGGCTGCGCAATATGCGCGAGCGGTTCAATATCGGCTACGACGTGGCCGTGGCGGGCGTTTCCAACAAGGATTCGGTGGCGAAGTCACTGCCGCAGCTGGCCAAGTTTCTGGCCTTTCCCACCACCATTTTCCTCGATAAAAAAGGCAACGTGCGGAAGATTCATACGGGCTTTGCCGGGCCGGGCACGGGCAAGTATTACCAGGAAGAAATTGCGGGCTTCAACCGGGAAGTAGATAAGCTGCTGAAGGAATAAGGCCGGGCAAAACGCGGGGAAAGTGAAGAAATAAATTGTTATCCAACTGGTTGCTACCAGAGCCGCCGTTCTGCGTAGACCTTGGTGCGGCTGCTGCAACACCCGCTTTTTCTTTCTTCACTTTCTCACCTTTTGCTATGAAAAACATCCTCGTTCCCACCGACTTTTCGGCCGAGTCGCACTACGCCTTCGAAGTGGCCCTGATGCTGGCCCGGCACACCAGCGGCACGGTCACGCTGCTACACGTACTGGAAGCCCCCGAGGCCGCCACGGCCAATTTCAGCACCTTTGGCGGCCCCGTAAACGGCGGCGAGCTCCCCAACAGCACGGGCAGCATCGACCAGATTTTCATGCTCAAGCTGATGGAAGCCACCAAGGGTCGCCTCCACGCCCTAAAAAACGAAGCCCAGGCCCTGGCCCCCGGCGTGCCGGTTGAAGACACGGTGGAAGTGAGCCGCATCGGCAACGGCATTCTCACTGCCATTGAGCGCCACGGCATCGATGTGGTGGTGATGGGCGCGCAGGGCCACGGGGCCATGGAAAACTTTTTCGTGAGCTCGACCACCGAGCGGCTCATTCGGCTGGCCCCGTGCCCGGTGCTCACCGTGAAGCACCAGCAGGCGCAGTTTGAGGTGCGAACCATTGTGTTTCCGTCCGATTTCACCACTGATGCCGTGGGAGCTATCGCGGGTCTGCAGCAGGTGCAGGCCACCTTCCCCAACGCCATGGTACACCTGCTGCACGTCGTATCCGGCACCGATGGTCTCACCACCCAACAGCATCAGCAGGCGTTTGCCCAGCAGGCGCGGCTCACCAATTTCCAAACCGGCGTTATCACCGCCGAAAGCACCAGCGCCGGCATCGAGCAGTATGTCAAGCAGGTCAAAGCGGACTTAGTAGTGCTCCCGACGCACGCCCGCTCGGGCCTCAGCCGCTTTCTGCAAACCAGCATTGCCGAAACCGTGGCCACCCACGCCTTTCCGCCGGTGCTCACCTACCACTTAGCGTAGCCGCAGCCGCACCTGAAAATCGCCGCGCGGCCGCAGCGTGATGAGTGGCTGCATGGTCACGGGCGGCTGGCCGGCCACCCACTCAATATCGAAGCGGCGCAGCAGCTCCAGCGTCACGAGCTGCATTTCGGTGAGGGCGAACTGCATGCCGATGCACAGGCGCGGCCCACCCCCAAAAGGCACGTAGGCATTGGGCTGCACCGGCCGGGCCTGGCCGGGCGCGAAGCGGCCGGGGCGGAACTCCTCCGGCACGGGCCAATACTTCGCATCATGATGCAGGCCGTGGAAATAGAGCGAAAACAGCGTGCCTTTGGGGATGCGCAGGCCCTCGTACTCGTCGTCGGCCAGGGCCACGCGGTCTACCATCCAGGCGGGCGGGTAGTGGCGCATGGCCTCCTGCACGGCATACAGAGCGGTGGTCAGGCGCGGCAAGTCCTCGAAGGCCGGGGCGCGGCCCGCCAGCACGGCGGCGGTTTCGGCCTGAACAACCTGGGCTTCGGTCGGGTGGTGGGCCAGCAGGTACGTGAGCCAGGTGAGGGCATTGGCGCTGGTTTCGTGGCCGGCTACCAGCAGAATGAGGGATTCGTCGATGACCCGGTCTGGGGTCATGGGCTCGCCGGTGTCCTCGTAGCGCACATCGAGCAGCATTTGCAGCAGGTCGTCGGGCGGGGTGGCGGCGGGCTGGGCGTTGGCCTGCTGGCGCTGGGCAATGAGGCCGGCCAGCAGCGTGCGCAGCTCAGCCGCCAGCGCATCGTGGTACCGGAACCGGCCCCGCAGCCGAAACCACGGCTTGAGGTAAGGCTGCCGGATGGAGCGCACGAAAAACGCCTGCATCTCGGTGATGAGCCCGGCCAGCCGGTCGAGCTCGGCCTCCGGAAAATTGGTACTGAATACCGAGCGGGCAATGATGCGAAACGTGAGCCGCGTCATCAGCTCGTGCACAGCCACGGTAGCCACGCCGCCGGCCGCCACCGCCTGGGCCGCCAGCGGGGCCAGGGTTTCGGCCGTTATTTCCTGCATCAGCCCGGTGAGGCCCGCCACCCGCTGCCGATGGAACCCGGGCTGAATGAGCCGGCGCTGCCGCAGCCAGTCGGGCCCCTCGTTGGTGAGCAGGCCGTGGCCCACGTAGCGCGAAAACGCCTGTGTAAACTTCGATTTGGCGTAGTTGCGGTTGTTTTTCTGCAGAATATGCTGAATCAGGCCGGGGTCGCGGGTGAGAATGCTCCGCTCCACTCCGCCGATGTACAGCTCCACGGTATCGCCGTGCCGGGCCAGCACAGTATCGAGCACCGGCAGCGGGTCTTTGGCCAGCGCAAACGAGCGCAGCAGCGAGCGCCAGCGCGGCACCCGTGGCAGTACAAATGAAGCTTTCGCGGCCAGGGCCGCCGTTTCGGTTTCTCCCATCACAAGGGGCCGCAACCAGATGCAGCCATCAAAAATAACCCGCCGCCCCGGTCGGCTCATCTTTTTCAAACCGGCCGCGTACAGCCAAACAAGCTCCGGCGCGCCTCAGCCCCACCATTCCCGTCACCAACTCCCTCACCTTATGTGGATTCAGCAAAACCCCAGCACTCCCGCCCCGCTCGCCGACCTGCAGGGCCGCGCCGTCGGCCTCCGGTTTGAATGTGAGCAGTGCCACACCGAAGTCTTCACCGACCTGCTCGGCGTGCCCGCCCCCAACGACCAGGCCGACTCGCCGGAACACGCCAACAACCACGAAATAGAGGAGATTAAATGCCCCGGCTGCGAAATCACCCATTCCCTGGAAGTCGACAGCTCCTTCGACGGTGTAATGTTCAAAGTAAGCGACGCGAAAAACGTGAGCTACCAAGTATCACGGATTTAACGGATTTTAGCGGATTGCACGGATTTTGTAGTCGATTATAGCTGCTTCGTACTTTAGGATGTGTGCCCGACAGGTTAATCCTACCACATTTTGCAGCGACTTGGCGCTACTCCATTCGTATCAAATCGTAAAAGGGCGCTCAAATAGCGCCCTTTCCTACTCCACGCCAAATATTAAATTCGGGCGATGGTCTAATCGCAGGTGATGCGGTAGGAACGCACCACGGCGCGTTCATCGCCTGCGCCGGGTCGCCTCAGTTATTCGAGGAGTGAACGCGCCATGGCGCGTTCCTACAATCACCCTGCTTTAGACCACTGCCT
The DNA here is from genome assembly GCF_039539545.1 of Hymenobacter antarcticus. Taxonomy (NCBI): domain Bacteria; kingdom Pseudomonadati; phylum Bacteroidota; class Cytophagia; order Cytophagales; family Hymenobacteraceae; genus Hymenobacter; species Hymenobacter antarcticus. Next base: position 85,881 of record NZ_BAABDI010000005.1, read on the forward strand.
AAATTCGCGCCAACCACAAAATCCGTGAAATCCGCTAAAATCCGCGTAATCCGTGATATTATTTATTGCGCTCAATCGTGTAATTAATCAGCTGTTCCAATGACGTGCGGCTGGGTGATTCCGGGAACGTATACAGTATTTGCAGGGCCTCGTCGCGGTAGCGTTTCATGGTCTGAATTGCGTAATCCAGGCCACCCGATTTTTTCACGAATTCAATTACCTGCTGCACCCGGTCGCGGTGGCCGTCGTTATTTTTCACATTGAAAATAACTTTGCGCTTTTCCAGCCAGGACGCTTGCTGGAGGGCATAAATCAGCGGCAGCGTCATCTTTTTTTCCTTGATATCGATGCCCACCGGCTTGCCAATTTCAGCCGTCCCAAAGTCAAATAAGTCGTCCTTGATTTGAAAAGCAATACCTACCTTTTCACCAAATAAGCGGGCCCGCTCAATGGTCTCTTTATCGGCCCCGACAGAGGCTGCGCCTACGGCCGTGCAGGAGGCAATTAGCGAAGCGGTTTTCTGCCGAATAATATCAAAATAAACGTCTTCGGTAATATCCAGCTTGCGGGCTTTTTCAATCTGCAATAATTCGCCTTCGCTCAATTCGCGCACGGCGTTGCTCACGATTTTCAGCAGGTCGAAATCGTCGTTTTCGAGAGCTAATAATAAGCCGCGTGACAGCAGGTAATCGCCGACCAGCACGGCTATTTTATTTTTCCAGAGCGCATTGATGGAGAAAAAGCCACGGCGGTAGTTGCTCTCGTCCACCACGTCGTCGTGCACGAGCGTGGCGGTGTGCAGCAGCTCGATGAGGGCGGCTCCGCGGAAGGTGGCATCGGGCAGCGGGTCGCCGGTGGCGGGCTCGAGGCGGGCGGCGCGGGCCGTCAGAAACACGAACATCGGCCGGATTTGCTTGCCCTTGCGCTTCACGATGTAGCCCATTATCTTGTCGAGCAGCAGCACTTTCGTGCGCATCGACTGCCGGAACTTGTGCTCGAACTCTTCCATTTCGGCCGCGATGGGGGCCTGAATCTGGTCGATGGATAAGGGGAGATTGTGGGGCATTGCGGCGACAATGATACGGCGGAACCTTAAAAGAAGGCCTAAGGGCGGGAGGATAAGCGGGTAGGAGGGATAAAAATCAGCCTCCCGGCCCACCCTCTTACCCGCTTACCCTACTACCCAAAATCCCCCCTGCCGCCCTGCCCTCCCACCCAAAATACCTCCTACCTTCGCCGCATGCTTACCCACGCTTCTTTTCTGCTCACCGGCCCCGCCCACGGCCGGGCCTTCGAGGCCGATGCCACCTATCGGCCCGATGGCCAGGCCAAACCCGTGCTGCTGTTCGTGCATGGTTTCAAGGGATTTAAGGATTGGGGCCACTTTCCGCTGCTGGCCGATTTCTTTGCTGAGCAGGGTTTTGTATTTGTCAAGCTGAACCTGTCGCACAACGGTATCGTGGTGGGCGGCACCGGCGATTTGGAGGACCTGGACGCGTTTGGTCGCAACAATTTCAGCATCGAGCTCGATGATATTGGCCAGGTGATTGACGCGCTATTCACCCCCGGCAGCGCGCCCGTGCCCGCCACGGAGATGGATTTGACCTGTTTTTTTCTGGCCGGCCATAGCCGCGGCGGTGGCCTGGTGCTGCTGAAAGCCGCCGAGGACCCGCGCGTGAAAGCCGTAGCTACCTGGGCTGCCATCGCGGAAGTGCATCCCCAGTGGCCCCAGCCCCTGTTTGAGGAGTGGCAGCGCACCGGCGTGCTCTACGTGCCCAACACCCGCACCGGCCAGCAGCTGCCGCTGCACTACCAGATTGTGGAGGATTACCAGACCAACCGCGCGCGGCTCGACATTCCGCACAACGTGCGCCGCAAGCTGCGCCAGCCCCTGCTCATCGTGCACGGTGACCAGGATGAGACGGTGGCCGTGGACGCGGCCCACGCGCTGTACCGCCTCCGGCCCCAGGCCGAGCTGCTGCTCGTGCCCGATGCCACGCACATGTTTGGCGGCGCGCACCCCTGGCCGGAAACCGAGCTACCCGCCTCCGCCCGCCACATTGCCGAAGCCACGGCAGCATTTTTTAAGCGGCAGCGATGAGCAAGCCGGTGCTGGCCTACCTGCTGCTGGGTAGCAACCTGGGCGACCGCGCCGGACTGCTGCGGCAGGCCCGGGCCCAGCTGGCCGCCGTGGCCGGACCCCTGGCGGCCGAATCCGGCCTGTACGAAACGGCCGCCTGGGGCCGCGAAGACCAACCGGCGTTTCTCAACCAGGCAGTGGCCGTGCGCACGGCCCTGTCGCCGGATGCCCTGCTGGCCGCCTGCCTGGCCACGGAGCAGCAAGCCGGCCGCGAGCGCCTAGAGCATTGGGGCAGCCGCACGCTGGATGTCGACATCCTCTTTTTCGGGGAGGAAATCATTGATACGCCCAGCCTGTGCGTGCCGCACCCGCGGCTGGCAGCGCGCCGCTTTGCCCTGGTGCCACTGGCCGAAATCGCCGGTTCGCTACGCCATCCGCGACTGGGCGAAACTATTGATGCCCTACTCGCCCGCTGTCCCGACCTGCTTCCCGTGCACCCCTGGACCGGGGACTGATGGGGGATTGAGTGGGGTAATTCGCCGCAAATCGAGCGCCACATGCCCTACCCGAACTGCCGCGCCAAGCAGCCAGCTGGCCAGCAGTACCCGCCCAAGCCACTGCGCCCCCCTGGCCGGCCACGCCGCCAGCACCAGCAGCACCACGGGGCCAAACAGCACACTGGCGTAGCGCTCGGCATCGTGAGTGCCGGCGGCACTCTGGGCGAAAACCGTCAGGCCCGCCACCACCGTCACCAGTGCCAGGGTCGCGCTCCAAAGCGCTTGCAGCATCAGGCGGCTGGCGGGCTCCGGGCGGGAAGCCAGCATGACCAGGGTTTCTGAGGCAGCGGGTGCCACTACTTGCTGCTCCGCTCCTCTCCGCGGCCACAGCAGCACGAAAAGGCCCACCAGCACGGCCGCCCACAGCATATGGGGCAGCATGGTCCGCCCAGTGCTGGGCAAGGGCAGCAGCCAGCGGCTTAGCACGAAGCCGTAGTCGGCCCCGGAGCTTAGCAGCTGGCTCCAGCCCCGGCTGGGGTGGTAGCGACTGGGCCCGGCCACCAGCAGGGCATACCATTGCCAGAGCATACCGCCCGCTACGCTCACCACCAGATGCAGCAGCAGCGGCCAGCGGCGCACGGCTCCCGGCGTCTCCCGCGCCCCCACCAAGAGGAACACTCCTACCCCCGCCAGCAGAAACAGCCCCAGCGTGCGCTGCAAAGGCAGCAGCACCCCGACAGCCGTGGCCACCGCCCACCACGCCCACCGCCCGGTGCCCAGCCAGTGCCACAACGCCACCGCATAAGCCGCAAACAGTAGCAAAAAAACGCTTTCGGCCCACACAAACTTGCTCACCAGCAGCCACGGCGTACTCAGCGCCAGCAGTACCGGCACTACCAGCGCCCGCCGGGCCGGTAGCAGCTGCCGGCCCAGCCAGCTCCAGAGCAGCAGGCTGCCCAGCAGGCAGAGCCCGTGCAGCACCCGCACGCCGGTCGGCAAGCCCACGGCCCGCAGCAGCACCGGGTACAGCGGCGGCCAGTAGCGGTAGGGCGTGCCGTCGGGGTTGAGCAGGTGGCCAGTGTCGCGCAGCGTCTGGGCGGCGTGCAGGTAATAGCGCGAGTCGCCGGTGCCGGCCAGGCCGAGTGCCGTGACGTAGCCAAACAGCGCCAACTGCAGCAGCCCGGCCGCGACCAGCAGCCCCACAAAGGGCCGCCAGTAGCGCCGGGCTGCGGCAGCAGCAACGAAAGCAGCATCGGCCATCGGGGCTAATGAAATGTAGGGCGGACTTTTAGGCGGCGCCCCAAAGGCGGCTTGCGTGAATGGGGAGTCATTGGCCGAGTACCCCGAATTACCAATTCGGCCCGTATGGGTTGTTGGAACGACCACGCCTGGTGGCGCGCACGGGCCGAATTGGAAATTCGGGGTACACGTTCCGGCAGCCGAATTGGAAATTCGGGGTACACGTTCCGACGGCCGAATTGGAAATTCGGGGTACTCGGCTAATCGGTTAGAAGCTGCCGACCGTGGCCGTGGGCACAATTTTCTTCACCAGGCCTTGCAGCACTTTGCCGGGCCCGCACTCCACGAAGTCGGTGGCTCCATCGGCGGCCATGCGCTGCACCAGCTGCGTCCAGCGCACGGGGGCGGTGAGCTGGGCCAGCAGGTTGGCTTTGATTTCGGCCGGGTCGGTGTGCGGCAGGGCGTCCACGTTCTGGTACACGGGGCAGCGGGCGGGGCTGAAAGTCGTTTTTTCGATGGCGGCGGCCAGGGCGGCGGCGGCACTCTGCATCAGCGGCGAGTGGAAGGCCCCGCCCACGGGCAGCGGCAGGGCCCGCTTGGCCCCGGCGGTTTTCAGGGCTTCGCAAGCCTGGGCCACGCCTTCGGCCGAGCCGGAAATGACCAGCTGACCGGGACAGTTGTAGTTGGCCGCAACCACCACGGAGCCCAGGCTGGTAATTTCCTGGCAGATGCTTTCCACCACCGCGTCATCGAGGCCCAGAATGGCGGCCATGGTGCCGGGCTGTTCCTCGCAGGCGGCCTGCATGGCCTGGGCGCGGCGGGCCACCAGCGGCAGGGCATCCTCGAAGCGGAGCACGCCCGCCGCCACCAGCGCCGAGAACTCGCCCAGCGAATGGCCAGCGGTGCTGGCCGGCCGAAAGCCCGGCCGGGCCACAAACTGCGCCAGCGAATGCACGAAAATGGCGGGCTGGGTCACGTCGGTCCGGCGCAGGTCCTCGTCGGTGCCGCCAAACATGATGTCGGTCAGGCTAAAGCCCAGGATATCGTTGGCGTGCGTGAGCAGGGCGCGGGCCTCCAGATTTTGGTCGAACAGCTCGCGGGCCATGCCCGGAAACTGGCTGCCCTGGCCCGGAAATAATACAGATTGGGAGGAACTCATCGGATTTGGTGAAGTATAGATTGGCGGTGAGATGGTCGTGGTTTTTTACGCAGACCAACCAAACCGGGCGCAAGCTGCACAAAAACCGGCAGTGCCCCAAACAAGAAGCGCGGACCACCGGCCCGCGCTTCTTGTTTATCCAAACCGATAAATCCATCCAAATCCGTGATTACCGGATGATTTCGACCCAGCCCTTGTACGTGCGCTTAGTGTTGGCAAAATCGGCAAATTCCACTTCGGCCAGGTAGTAATAGATGCCATCGACCACCTTGGCCCCCGTGCCGTTAGACTCGCCCACCGGCCCGCCGCCATCCCAGTTGATGAGAATACGGTCGGCCGAGGTAGTGGTGTTTTCGAAAACCTGCACGCCCCAGCGGTTGAATGCCTTGAAGCGAATGCTGCGAACGGGGCTGTTATTCTTGGGCCGGAACACGGCATTCTGCGCATCACCGTTGGGGGTGAAAATGTTGGGCAGCTTGAAGAATACGCAATTATCCTGGCAGGCTACGTTGCTCGTGTCGCTCCGCACCCCGCTCGGCGCAATAGCCTGCACCGCGTAGCACCCGCCCGAAAACTCCAGGTTGTCGTGCACGAAGCTGGGGAAGGTAGTAGTGCCGATGAGCGCGAAAGCCCCCGTCGGCATGGGCCGGTAATACACGTTGTAGCTGGCGATGGTGGCATCGCAGCCGGTGGGCTGGTTGCTCAGCGTCCACTTCAGGCGGTTGGCGTAGCGCTGGCTCAGGCCCGGGAACTCCTGCAGCGAGGCCAGGCTATCGCAGTTGGTGGCTTGCAGGGCCAGCACGGGCGTGCAGGGGGGGCTGTTGAGCACCATGCATTTTTCCTGACTCTTATTGAGGAGTGAGCTCAGGAAGCTGAATCCGGCGTAGCGACCATTGGTCTGCACATAATAGCAATAGTTTTCGCCCTTGCGCAAGGTGGGGTCGCGGTCGGTGTAGGCGCCGCCGGTGGCGGTGCTGGTAGCCGTGCCAATGGCTACGTAGGGCCCGGTTCTGCCCGTGCGGCGGTACACGGTGGTGGGCTGGGCGGTGTTATCCCAGGGCACATTATAGGTCCAGGTGACGCTCACAGCCGTGGCCGCGGGATTAGCAGGCACGGCATTGGTGCGCACGCTGGTGGCCGTGGGCGACGTTTCCGTAATTGCCGGCACACTGCCGCCGAACGTGCGCACAAACTGCAGCCGGTAGGTGTACTGCAAATTCTCGGTATTGAGCCCGGTGTCGACATACGACGTATCGGTGATGGCCGTGAAAGGAGCCCGGACCGGCACAAACGTGCCGGGGTTAGCCCCCTCACCCCGCGAGAGCACATACGACAAGGCCCCGTCGAACCCGCCCGGAGCCGAAGTCCGCGGTTTCGTCCAGCGCACCTGAATCTGTCCGGCCGAAGTGCTGGTGTTCACCACATCCACGTTGGTCAGCATGGCCGCCCGGCCGGCGATGGTTACGCACGCCTCCTGCGAGGCAATGCTGGCCCCGCCCGCCGGCAGCGGAAACTCGGCGTAGATGCGGTAGCAATAGGTTTGCCCGCGTTCCAGCGGCACGGTATTATCAACGAAGGAAGTGGCCGTCGGGGCCACGTTCCCGATGCGCGTGTAGCCCGCCGAGGCCGGGATTCCGGTATCGCAGGGCCCCGGCACAAAGCCCGATGGGTTCACCTTGCGGTAAATATAAATTTGCGCGGCATTGGCGCACTGATACAGGTTCCAGTCCAGGCGCACACTGCTCACCAGGTTGGTGGCCCGCAGGTTTTGCGGCGCGGGCCCCACCACCGTAATGCTCCAGGTCTTCTGGTCAATCAGAATGGGGTTGGTGGGCGAAGGCGGGTTGGGCGAGTCCTGGGCCTTAAATACGACCAGATAAGGCAGCCGGGCCACGTTGCTGCAGTTGGTTTGCCAGTTGAAGGTACCACGGGCCGTGGGCGGCCCGGTCTGGGTTTGGGTGAACGTAGCCGGCGGGATAATGCCCGAGTAGGCAAAGAGTGAAACCGGGGTTTGCGGACTGGCAGGTGCCTCGGCATCGGTGGCCGTAACCACGCCCGTCACGCGCTGGCCAGCCACCACGCACAAATCGGCCGGAATAGTAATGGTAGGGCGCAGGTTAACGCTGGCCGTTACGATAATCTGCATGTCGCGAATCACCGTGCCAATCAGGCGCTTACTCGCCGCGGTGCGCCGCCATTCCTCCACCACAATCGCCGCGTTGTAGATGCCATTCACCACGGGCGCGTTCCACGTCAGCTGCCCGGTGCGCTCATTAATCACAAACAGCGCGGGTCCAACTGGGGCTGGTGGTACGGTCACGGGAGCCGTGCCCGGGGTCACGAGCGGGTCGTTGGGGTAGCGGTAGTTGGGGCAAATCTGAGGAGCCGGGGTGTTATTGCCGGTAGCGCCGGGGCAGGGCGGGCCCACGGTACCAAGCACGCCCAAAGGCACCTGCTGGCAGGTGCGCAGCTTAAACGAGAGCGAGTCGCCATCGGCATCATACGCGGCCGGGTTGTGCAGAAATACCTGGCCAATGGCCCCTCTGTCCACCGCCGGGGCCGTGAGCACGGGCGAACGGTTGAGACCCAGCGCGGGGTCAATGGTGATGGTAGTGCTGATGAAAAACGTCTGATTAGCCGAATTACTCATGTTCAGCACGCCCGCGTTGCGGTTTTCGCCGATGTAGCTAACCAGAAAAGAACCTGTAGAAGGATAAGTGTGTTCGAAATAATAGATATTGACATCGGTATCGGCATTGCCAGGAATAAGCCGTTTCGTGGCGCGGACAACACCGCCGGCGCAGCTTGACGTACCATCACCGAAAAAAATGGCAACCCGGGCCTCATCCACATTCGAGGTAACCCGGTCGGTGTAAAGGACCATCTTGAAGAATATCCGACGCGGGTTGGGATTGGCCGTAGTGTCGACTTTGGCCTGAATATCGCCGGCGCGGATGTGCGTGGCCCAGGCCGCACCGGCCCGCAGCCCGATGGCCGCCAGAAGCACCATCGTCAGTAGCGCAAGCCGCGCCAGGGCCCCAACCCGAAGTGGAGAAAATTGTATCATACCAGAGGTGTTGAACAGTAGGGAAAGAAGAGGCTGATTAAGTGCGGTGCAAAAACGAAGCAGGCTGGCCACGCCAGTCTCCTAACATACGACGCCGATACCGGGTTTATAAAGAGCCGCCACGCCCGCTCGTGTAAACGATGCCGGCAGCGGATAGATTCACCACGCCGCGCAATGTTTCTGCGGCGTTGCCCCACGCGCAAGAATCGGACCCGTTCGTTGTTCGGTTAGCGGGTGGGGCCTACCTTTGGGCGCTTAAACATACCTCTTCACTTCCCAAGTTTGGCTACTTTATGAGTTGGATAACAAAAACTTTAACCAGCAGCATCGGCCGGAAGATTATCATGTCCCTTACGGGCTTGTTTCTATGCACGTTTCTGGTGGTGCACCTCGTTGGCAACCTGCAGCTGTTCAAGCACGACCAAGGGCTAGCCTTCAATACCTATTCTCACTTTATGGGCACCAACCCCATCATCCGCACTATCGAGTGGGGCCTGGTGCTGGGGTTCGGCTTTCATATTTACGAGGCCTTTGCCCTCTCTCGTCGCAACCGGGCGGCGCGTGGCGCACAGGGCTATGTTTCCAACCATTCAGAGCAGAACAGCGAATGGACGTCCCGCAACATGGGCATTCTGGGCAGTATCATTCTGATTTTTCTGATTGTCCACCTCTACAATTTCTTCTGGCGCGCCCGCTTCGGCGGCCTGCCCAAAGTGGGCGGCAACGACATTGAAACCCAAGACCTGGATAATCTGTACCTGGCCGTGGTCGACTCCTTCCACGTCTGGTGGTACGTGCTGCTCTACGTGGCGGCCCAAATCAGCCTGGGCTACCACCTGTGGCACGGCTTCCGCTCCGGTTTCCAGACCCTGGGCCTGAACCACCGCAAGTACACCCCGCTCATCAAGTATGTGGGCTACGCATTCGCCGTGGTCGTATCGGCCGCTTTCGCGTCCATGCCGCTGTACTTCTACCTGTTCACCAACGACCAGGGCGACCTTAAGGCGGCCATTGCCTCCCCTATCCTACACGCCGTGGCTTCGGCATTTTAAATTGTTTTGGAGCGATAAAAAACCGCCAGTCTCGCTAACACCTATTGCGTTTGGCGGTTATCCTGTCGTTCAACTACTCCGTCACTCCATCACTCCGTCACTCTATGCTGTTGGATTCCAAATTACCCGAAGGCCCCCTCGCCGAAAAGTGGGACAAGCACAAGTTCAACGTGAAGCTCGTGAACCCCGCCAACAAGCGGAAATACGACGTGATTGTGGTCGGCACGGGCCTGGCTGGGGCCTCGGCCGCCGCCTCGCTGGCCGAGCTGGGCTACAATGTGAAGGCCTTTACTTACCACGATTCGCCCCGCCGCGCGCACTCCATCGCCGCGCAGGGCGGCATCAATGCCGCTAAAAACTATCAGAACGACGGTGACTCTGTGTTCCGCCTGTTCTACGACACCATCAAGGGTGGCGACTACCGGGCCCGCGAAGCCAACGTGTACCGCCTGGCCCAGGTATCGGTGAACATCATCGACCAGTGCGTGGCCCAGGGCGTGCCGTTCGCCCGCGAATATGGTGGGCTGCTGGCCAACCGCTCCTTCGGCGGGGCGCAGGTGAGCCGCACGTTCTACGCTCGCGGCCAGACCGGACAGCAGCTGCTGCTGGGGGCCTACTCGGCCCTGAGCCGTCAGATTGCCTACGGCAAAGTGAAGATGTACACCCGCTCGGAAATGCTCGATGTGGTGGTGGTTGACGGCAAGGCCCGTGGCATTGTCACGCGCAACATCATCACCGGCGAGATTGAGAACCACGCCGCCCACGCGGTGGTGCTAGCTACCGGCGGCTACGGCAACGTGTTCTATCTGAGCACCAACGCCATGTATTGCAACGTGACCGCCGCCTGGCGGGCGCACAAAAAGGGGGCGTACTTCGCCAACCCCTGCTTCACCCAGATTCACCCTACCTGCATCCCCGTGAGCGGCGACTACCAGTCGAAGCTGACGCTGATGTCGGAGTCGCTCCGTAACGACGGCCGCGTGTGGGTGCCCGCCACCAAGGAAATAGCCGAGCGCCTGCGCAAGGGCGAAATCACGGCTACGGATATAAAAGAAGACGACCGCGACTACTTCCTGGAGCGCAAGTACCCGGCTTTCGGTAACCTGGTGCCGCGCGACGTGGCCTCGCGCAACGCCAAGCTGATGTGCGACGAAGGACGCGGCGTGGGCAGCACCGGCCTGGCCGTGTATCTCGACTTTGCCGACATCATCAAGCGTACGGGAGCCGAGGCGGTGAGCCAGAAGTACGGCAACCTGTTTGCCATGTACGAGAAAATCACCGACGAAGACCCCTACACGCTACCGATGCGCATTTACCCGGCGGTGCACTACACCATGGGCGGCCTGTGGGTCGACTACAACCTACAAACCAGCGTGCCCGGCCTCTACGCCACCGGCGAGTGCAACTTCTCGGACCACGGAGCCAACCGCCTCGGGGCTTCGGCCCTGATGCAGGGCCTGGCCGACGGCTACTTCGTAATCCCCTACACCATTGGCGATTACCTGGCCCAAACGCCACCCACGCCCGTGAGCGTCGACCACCCGGCTTTTGCCGAGGCCAAAGCCGGCGTGCAGGCCCGCACCGAAACCCTGCTGGCCATTAAGGGCAACCGCACGCCCGATGAGTTCCACAAGGCCCTGGGCCTCATCATGTGGGAATATTGCGGCATGGCTCGCAGCGCCGAGGGCCTGCGCTATGCCAAAGCCGAGATTCAGAAAATCAAGAAAGGTTTCTGGAGCGACGTGAAGGTGGTGGGTACCGGCGAGGAAATGAACCAGGCCCTGGAGAAAGCCGGCCGGGTCGCCGACTTCATCGAGCTGGGCGAGCTGATGGTGGACGACGCCCTGAACCGCAACGAAAGCTGCGGCGGTCACTTCCGCGAAGAGTACCAGACCCCCGAGGGCGAGGCCCTGCGCGACGACGAAAACTACGCCTACGTGGCCGCCTGGGAGTATCAGGGTGAAAACCAGCCCGAGAAACTTAATAAGGAAGAACTGACGTTCGAAAACGTGAAGCTGACCCAGCGCAGCTACAAATAGTTTAATTAATAATTATGAATTAAGAATTAAAAATTGGGTTTTGACGACGGGTTTTAACGCGTCAATTCTTGATTTTTAATTCTTAATTATTAATTCAAAAAAATGGCCGGTTCCAACCCCAACGCTAAACCAATGAACCTGACCCTGAACGTATGGCGGCAGCCCAACCGCCAGGCCAAGGGGAAAATTGTGGAGTACCACGTGAAGGACATTTCGCCCGATATGTCGTTTCTGGAAATGCTCGACGTGCTGAACGAGGACCTGCTGCACGGCGGCCAGGACCCGGTGGCGTTCGACCACGACTGCCGCGAAGGCATCTGTGGCTCGTGCGCCCTGTTCATTAATGGCCGCAGCCACGGGCCCGAGAAGGGTACCACCACCTGCCAGCTGCACATGCGCAAGTTCTCGGATGGCGACACCATCACCATCGAGCCCTGGCGCGCCTCTTCGTTCCCCGTAAACAAGGACCTGAGCGTGGACCGCTCGGCGTTCGACCGCATCATTCAGTCCGGCGGCTACGTGAGCGTGAACACCGGCGGTGCGCCCGACGGCAACGAGATTCCGATTCCGAAGGAGATTGCGGACCGTGCATTTGAGGCGGCTACCTGCATCGGTTGCGGCGCGTGCGTGGCGGCCTGCAAGAACTCGTCGGCCATGCTGTTTGTCTCGGCCAAGGTGTCGCAGCTCGCGCTGCTGCCCCAGGGCAACGTGGAGCGCAAAACCCGCGTCGAAAACATGGTGGCCCAAATGGATAAGGAGGGCTTCGGGGCCTGTTCCAACATTGGTTCGTGCGCGGCGGAGTGCCCGGTGGGCATCTCGCTGGAGAATATTGCCATCCTGAACCGCGAATTTCTGGCGGCCAAAGCGACTTCGAACAACCTGGCCTAAGCGGCTGAATAAGCGGCTGAAAGCAATTTGTACGAAAGGCGCGACGGTAACTCGTCGCGCCTTTTTTATGCTCAACCAATGAATTTTATATCAACTGCCCTGGGCCGTCTGCGCCTCATTGCCATTCTGGAAGGGGTTTCGCTTCTGGTGCTCCTGCTCATTGCTATGCCCCTGAAGTACCTGGCCGGGCAGCCGGGGGCCGTGCGAGTGGTGGGCATGGCGCACGGGGTGTTTTTCGTGCTCTACGTGTTGCTGCTTATTCAGCAGGGCATTGCGCGCCGGTGGTCGTGGCGGACTATGGCGCTGGGTTTTGTTGCGTCGTTGGTGCCGCTGGGCACATTTTGGGCCGACAAAAAGCTGTTTCAACCGGCTGGGGCGTAACCATCCGGGGCCTGCTGCCCTATCCGAGCCCCCTATTTTTGCGAGGTGCCTGCCCTTCCCCCCGACCGTCGCCTGACGCTACTTTACGCCATTATCCTGGTTGACGTGGTGGCGGGCGCGGCCCTGGGGCCGGTACTGCCGGAGTTTGTGCGGGGGCTGCGGCAGCCGCAGCTGTGGCTGTCGGTGGGCACGGGGCTGTTTCTGGGGGTGCAGCTGTTTTCGGCCCCACTGCTGGGGCGGCTGAGCGACGGCTACGGCCGGCGGCCCATCTTTATCCTGTCGGCCGTGGGCACGCTGCTGGCCAACGCGCTGCTGCTGCCGGTGCGGACGGGGCTGTACTTTGTGAACCGGGTATCGGATGGGCTCACCAATGGCATGTACGCCACGGTGCGCGCGGCCATTACCGACATTTCGCCGCCCGAGCGGCTGTTTCGCAACCAAGGCATTGAGGGCGCTATCATTTCCCTGGGCTTCGTGCTGGGGCCAATGGCCGCCGGGATTTTGCTCACCCTGCTGCGAGTGCCGCCCGCCCAGCAGGCCGGCTACGTTGTCCGGCTAGCCGTAGTGCTGGCCGCCCTCAATGTGCTGCTGAGTGCCTGGCTGCCTGAAACCCTGGCCCAGCCCAATGCCGTGCGCGGGGCCGAGCTGCGCGCCGAGCTGGCCCGGAGCATCAACCCGCTCACGCTCTGGGCCCGGCTGCGGGCCAAAAATGCCGGCAACCCCGGCATGCGGCGCATTGTGCTCACGCAAGTGGCCCTCACGCTCAGCACGGGCTATTATTTCTACTTCGTGCCGTTTGTCAGCCTGGGGGAGCTGCACCTCGATGCGCGGGCTATTTCCTATTTTTTCATGTATTTCGGCACACTGAGTATCGGGCTGAATTACGTGTTCTACACCTACCTCGCCGACCGCATCAACCAGCGGCGGGCCGTGGTGTGGCTGGCCGCGCTGGGCGTGCCGGTGCTGGCGGGCTACGGCCTGATGGGCACCTCGAAAGTCGCGCTCTACGCCCTGATTACCTTCGACTGCTTCACCCTGTCCCTGATTCAGGGCTTGCTGGAAGGCCGCCTGGCCCGCCACACCTCGGAGGCCGACCGGGGCGAGATTTTCGGGTTGAACCAGGCATTCCAGTCATTGGCCAGTGTGGCGACTACGCTAGTATTCGGCGCGCTATCGGTGCTCGATTTGCGGCTGCCGTGGGCCTGGTTTGCCCTGTGCCTGGTGGCGGTGGCCGTGCTGGCGGCTCACCGGGAGCCCGGCGCTGGCGCATCAGCTGAAGCCCGGTAACTGATGAGGTCGTGCGCCGAATACCAATTGGCACCGCAGCAAGTCCCCCAATAACACCAGCTAACTCTTCTTGCCGCACCCGGAAAATCAAACTCTCACCAGCAGCACATAACCTATACCCCGGCAGTCGGGTTAGGGCATAAGTTTTACATTGCTATCCCATTCTGTTTTGATAACCATCCTCGCCGGAACCAACCGGCCCAACTCCCGCGCCCGCCGCATTGCCAACTACTACCGCACCGTTCTCACGGAACTGGGGACCGAAAGTCAGATTCTGGACCTGACCGAGCTGCCAGCCGATTTTGTGGCTACCGCGCTCTACGCCAATGCCGGCACCCACCCCGAGTTCAATGGCCTGGCGGCCATGCTCGACGCTGGCAACAAACTGGTCATCATCATACCGGAGTACAACGGGTCTTTTCCCGGCGTGCTGAAAGCGTTTATCGACGGGCTGCCCTATCCCGGTGGTATTCATGGCAAAAAAGCGGCCCTGGTGGGCATCAGCAGCGGCGGCCAGGGTGGCCTGCTGGCCATGACGCACTTGAGCGACGTGCTCATGTACCTGGGCACCTCGGTACTACCCCAACGCGTGCGCCTACCCTTCATCAACCAGGATTTGAACGCCGAAGACGGGCTGAATCAAGACCTTTCGCGCCAACTGCTGCGCGAGCAGGCAGTGGCCCTGCTGGCATCGTAGCGCCGGGGCAGGCGCTGAGAGGCTATCCGAAAAGGCAAGAAAAGAACGGTCATGCCGAGCGCAGCCGAGGCATCTCGCGTGCAGCAGTAATCAGCCGCCACCTCAACAAAGCGGGCGAGATGCCTCGGCTGCGCTCGGTATGACGGCCTATTCGGATAGCCTCTAAGTTGAAGCGGTTTCCAAACCGGTATATCATTTTTGAAGGAATTAAAAATGAATAATTAAAAATTAAAAGGTCTGACTGGCAGATTATTCATTTTTAATTCTATTCAGCAAGGCCGAAACTGCTGTTAAGTTGTTAGTCAGTTGTTAGCAGGATGGCAATCGTCTGACTGACAACTAATAATAAGCAACTGACAACCCGTTTACTTTTGAACGACTGCTTAAGCAGCCTTATTGGCGGCCATGCGCCGGAACAGCGGCAGGAGCGCGAAATACAGCACCGTCGCCAGGGGTATGGATGCCGCCAGCCACAGCATCATTGCCCCCAGCTCGGCCCGCCACAGCAGGTGCAGGGCGGCGCGCCAGTCCTGAGCAAACAGCTGGCGTATCTGGCTCAGGCTCAGGGCCTGTTCGTCGGCGTTGCCCAGCAGGTGGGCTCCCTGGCGCAGCAGCGGTACAAATAGAAGCAGCTGCAGAGGCGTCATCATGTGGCTTACCAGCTGAATGGCGGCCATGTTGAGACGCAGCCGCAGGGCCAGCAGCCCCGCCACCGTGGTAATGGCGCCCAGCATTGGCACCAGCCCCACCACCACGCCCAGCGCTACGGTAAGGGACAGCTTTTCGGGAGCCAGCCCCTGCCGCAACAGGGCCAGCAACGGGGCAACCAGCCGGCGGCGCCACCAGCCCACGGGCGGCGCGGGGGCACCGGGGGCGGCTTCGGGCAAAGGCGATAGAGGGGCATCGGGCATAGGTTGGGCCGGGTTTCGGGGGCGTTTCCGAAGCCAAATGTAGTACGGCGCAGCCCCGCCAGAGCGACGAGAGCACCTGGCTAGCCCGTGACGTCAGCCGCGGAGGCCAGGGCCGATGCCTGCCGGGCTAGCACGCGCCGGAACACGGTTCGAAACACGAAGTACAGCACCGTGACCAGCGGCACGGCGGCCACGGCCCACAGTAGCAGCCCCCAACTGAGCCCGCCACAGCAGCTTCCCCACCGCGCCCCAGCCCTCGTAGTCGATGAGGTGACGCAGGCTTTTCACCGTCAGGTACGCCACTTTATCGCCCTGCTCTGATGGCTCCGCCACGTAAAAAAGGAATGAGCAGGGCCAGCTGAAAGAGGCTCATCAGATGGGCGACCAGTTGCATGGCGGCTTGATTGAGGCGCAGGCGCAGGGCCACCGCGGCACTCACGATAGTGGTGATGCCGAACGTGGGAACCAGCCCAAACGCCACGCCCAGCCCCACGGTGAGGGCCAGCTTTTCGGGCGAGAGCCCCGCTTTGAGCAGGTCCAGCAGGGGGTCCAGTACGCGGCGGCGCAGCCAGGAGCGCGGCGGGGCAGGCGGAGGTAGCGGCGGGGTTTCAAAAGGCATCATAGAGAAAGCGAACGGGGCGGAAAGCCGGGCGGCACGGCAGTCCGTACCTTCGCCGAGGGACTTCTTACGTACGGCTGCGCCCCAGAATGTTGCCCTTCGGGTGTTATGACAAAGTTAGATTCTCCGGCCGAGTTGCCGGGCCCGTGGTGGCGCGAGCTGCCGATTTTGCTGCACCGCGCCGCCCGCGAGCTGGGGGCCAACGACCCGCTCCGACTGGGCGCGGCCACGGCGTTTTTCACCTCGTTTGCCCTGCCGCCCATCCTCATCATTCTGGTGCAGCTGCTCAGCTCGCTCTACCCGTCGTCCATCGTGCGGGTGATGCTGCTGGGTAAAATCAGCAATCTGGTGGGGGCCTCCGGGGCGGGGCTGGTGGCGCAGATTGTGATGAACGTGGCCGACCCCAGGCGCAGCCGGCTGGTAACGTGGGCGGGCTTCGCCTTCCTGGTGTTCGTGGCCACTACGCTGTTCACCATCATTCAGCACTCGCTGAACCAATTGTGGCAAATCCGGCCGAAGCGCGGCACAGGCCAGTTTTCGCAGGCGGTGAGGGAGCGCGCCCGTTCGGCGGGCATTCTGCTGGCCACGGCGGCCCTCTCACTACTGGCCTTTGGGGCCGATGCGGCGCTGAACCTGTTTGCCGAAAGCATTCGTGATTTCGACCCCACCGCCGGTTACTTCGTTGTGCGCGGGCTGAATACTATAGTGGCCTGGCTGATTCTGGCGACTTGGTTTGGCGTCACGTTTCGCACCCTGAGCCTCGCCAAAGTGCCCTGGCGGGCCGTCACGCGCGGGGCGGCGCTCACGGCCCTGCTCATCAACCTGGGCGAAGTAGTGCTGGGCCAATTACTGGTGTCGCAGGATTTGGGGCCGGTGTATGGCCCGGCCTCCAGCCTGGTGCTGGTGCTGCTGTTCGTGTTTTACTGCGCCATGATATTCTACTTCGGCGCGGCCTTCACCAAGGCCTATGCCCACCGCATCGGGCTGGACATTCGGCCCAAGAAAACGGCAGTGCGCTACCGACTGGTGAACGTGGAGGAGGAAGCATAAGGACCGGGGGCCCGCACCGGCCCATGGCTGCTCGTGCCGGGAGCAAGTGCGGGCCTCAACTGCCTTCGTCACCGCGTGCCGGGTGCTCCCGAGGCTCTCAACTGCCTTCGTCACCGCGTGCCGGGTGCTCCCGAGGCTCTCAACTGCCTTCGTCACCGCGTGCCGGGTGCTCCCGAGGCTCTCAACTGCTCCCAACTCAAGGTGACAGGAGCAGTTGAGAATTTTTGCCCCGCCGCCTACTTGCTCGGCTATGCCGCCCGCCCTTACGCTAAGCCGTACCTTTGCCCCGTGCAAACTCCTGATACCTCCGCCGCTGGCGCTTCGCCCGACACCCTCTTCGTAGCCAAGCCCGACCTGCAATTCGCTGATTTCGCCCTCTCCCCCGCCCTGCTGGCGGGCGTGGCCGAGCTAAAATTCACCCAGCCCACTCCTGTGCAGCAGCTGGTGCTGGCCCCCGCCCTCGAAGGGCAGGATGTGGCCGGCCAGGCGCCCACGGGCTCGGGCAAAACCGCCGCCTATGGTCTGGCCGTGTTGCAGCAGGTCGACCCCACTTCGGCCACCATGCAGGCCCTGGTGCTGGTGCCCGCCCGCGAGCTGGTGATGCAGGTGCGCGATGCCCTGCGCAGCCTCGGCAAGCACATGCCCAACCTGCGCGTGGCCGGCTACTACGGCGGCCACGCCATGCGCGAAGAAGTGAAGGGCATGCAGCAGATGCCCCACGTGGTGGTGGCCACCCCCGGCCGGATGCTCGACCACCTGGAGCGCCGCACTATCGTACCCAACCGCCTGAAAGTGCTGGTGCTCGATGAAGCCGACAAGCTGTTGGAGCTGGGTTTTCAGGAGGAAATGGCCACGATTATCAGCCGCTTGCCGCAGCGCCGGCAGACGCTGCTGTTCTCGGCCACTATGCCTGATAAGGTGCTGAACCTGGTGCGCGAGTACCTCACCCGGCCCCGCGTGATGAACGTGGGCGGCCTGAATGCCACCACGCTGCCCGAGAGCCTGGTGCTGCGCGGCCACGTGGTGAGCGCCGCCGACCAGAAGCCGGCCGCCCTGTTTCACCTAATCACCCAGCCCACCGCCGGGCGCTCGCTGGTGTTCGCCAACACCCGCGACCGGGTGGAGGAGCTCACCCGCTTCCTGCGCGGCCGGGGCCTGGCCGCCGAGGCCCTGCACGGCAAGATGCTCCAGCCCGAGCGCGACAAGAGCATGATGAAGCTGCGCAATGGCTCGGCCACCGTGCTGGTAGCCACCGACGTAGCCGCCCGCGGCCTCGACGTGAATGAGCTCGACACCGTGGTGCAGTTCGACCCGCCCCACGAAACCGATACTTTCCAGCACCGGGCCGGCCGCACCGCCCGCGCCGGAGCCGTGGGCACCGCCCACCTCATCGTGACGCCCTACGAGCAGGAGAAGCTGAAAAACTGGCCCGCCGCCAGCACCGTGCAGTGGGCCGGCCTGCGCCCCCCTGTCCTGCCCGATGCCCTGCCCAAGGCCCCGCGCCCCAGCACCGTCACGCTGCACGTATCGGCCGGCAAGAGTGAGAAAATCAGCCGGGGCGACCTGGCCGGGGCCTTCGTGAGCGTGGGCGGCATGGAGCGCGATGCCGTGGGCCGCATCGAAGTCTTCGACCACCACAGCTTCGTGGCCGTGCCCGAGGCCCAGGCCGAAGAAATACTGGCCCGCATGCAGGGAGCCAAAGTGAAAGGCAAAAAGGTGAAGGTGGCCCTGATTCGGTAGGAATACAACATCAAATCGAACGTCATGCTGAGCGCAGCCGAAGCATCTCGCGTGTGGCAGTAATCCTGACGATTGAGTTTACCATTGCACGCGAGATGCTTCGGCTGCGCTCAGCATGACGTTCTTTTATTCATTCTCACTACTTGAGAATCCTCTTCATCTGTAGCCAGAACAAGTGGCGCAGCCTTACCGCTGAGCGGCTTTTCGACGACCACCCGCACTACGAGGCCCGCTCGGCCGGTACCGAGCCGGGCGCACGGGTGCGCGTGGCGGCCGGGCATATCGGCTGGGCCGAAATCATATTCGTGATGGAGCGCCGCCACGCCGATAGAATCCAAGAGAAGTTTGCAGAGGAGCTGCGCGACAAAACGGTGGTCGTACTGCGGATTCCGGATAAATACCCGTTTGGCGACAGCACGTTGATTGCCTTGCTGCGACAGAAGCTGACGGCGCATTTGCTGCTACTTTCGTAACTGCATCATGCTACCCTTATGCTGAAACGAATACTACTGCTACTCACCGCTTCGCTGTTTTACACCTTCCAAACCCAGGCCCAGGCCTACGAGCCGGGCCTGCTGGTGCGCACCAACGGCGACACGCTGCGGGGCGAAATTGAAAACGGCTTCTGGACCGAGCCGCCCGCCTTCATTCGCTACCGCAGCACGCCCGACAGACCCAGTCAACTCTTTCAGCCCCGCCAGCTGCGAGCGGTGAGCTTCACCGGGGGGCGGTATTTTCGCTACGAGGCCCTGCCCATCGACTACGCGGCGGAAACCCGGCTCGACCGCCTGCCGGGACGCTCTTTTACGAACGTACTAATTGACTCGCTGCTGGCCGACGTGCTGGTGGAAGGCCCGGTCACCCTGTTCCGCGTGGGCGGGTCGGCCACTACGCATTACCTGCTTAGTAGCCCCGGCCGACCCGTACTGGATATGAGTGCCCGGCGCTATTTCAGCCGTACCGGTAATGGCACTGACGTGGTAGTTGACGGCAATAACTACCTCAATCAACTTGCCTTGTATTTTGGCGATTGCCCGGCCGCTTACCAGGCTGCCCGGAAAGCCACTTTCACGCCCGCTGCCCTGGCCGAAGTAGTGCAGGCCTATAATCAAAGCTGCGCGCCAGCCCAATCGCCCGGCCGCAGCTGGGTGGCCCAAACCAAGCCGCGCCGCGTAGTGGCCTTTCAGGGTGGAGTAGTCGGCGGTGTGCGCTACAACCGTACCGAAGCGGAATCGGAGCCCCAAAGCGGCGCCTGCGCCGATTGCCGGCCTCATCCTTTTGCGGGTCTGTATGGCGAGCTGCTGCTATCGAGCCGGGCCTTGGCGCTCTACGGTGAGCTCAGCGTGAGCACCTTCCGTGGCAAAAGTTACCAGGGCTACTACCTCTCGCCCCAGCAGCTTGACCCGCTCTATCACCATTTCACTTACCAAGCCTTGCTGGGCACGGCCCGGCTGGGGGTGCGCTACTATCTTCCTCTGGCGCATGAGCAACAGCTCATACTAGGGTTTGGCTACGAGTTGAATACGGTGCGAAATCCCACGCTTAAAACCGCGCCGGGCCCGGCGGGAGCGCCCGACCTTCAGTACCTGGAATTTCATAGCCCAACGCTTCTGCCCAATGTGGCCGTGGGCTGGCGCGCCCAGCGTCTCACGCTCTTTACTGATATACAGCTCTACAACAGCTTCCTTGACGATTCTTATAGTACCCAGTTTATCACCTCCAACCTGGCCCTGCGGCTGGGCATGAGCTACCGCCTGGGCGGCAACCCGGACGTGGCCGGCAAAGGGCCGCCCACCGCGCGCTAGTCCAACCCGAAGTCCCGCCAGCCGTTTAACCGGCCCATGGTCTATCTCATTTCCCTGGCCGTGCTGGCGGCCGTGCTCTACGCTTTTTACCGCTACGTCACCGCCGACTCGCACCGCCGCACGGCCGCCCTGGCCCAGGAGTTTCCGGCCGCCTGGCGGCAATTACTGAGCGAGCGAGTTGCCTTCTACCTGGCCCTGAGTGCCCCCGAAAAGGTGCGCTTTGAGCAGCAGGTGCAGGTATTTCTGGCCACTACGCGCATTACCGGCGTGCAAACGGATGTGGACGACATGACGCGCCTGCTGGTGGCGGCCTCAGCCCTGATTCCGGTGTTTGGGTTTCCCAATTGGGAGTACCGCAACCTGGGCGAGGTGCTCATCGTGCCCGATGCCTGGACGCTCCCCGACGACCCCGGCCACGAGGTGAAGCCCTTGCAGGGCACCCTGCTGGGCTCGGTGCAGGGCTTCCAGAATCAACATTACATGCGCCTCTCCAGGGCCTCCCTCGAACAGGGCTTTCAGAACGCGGTGGACCAGCAGAACGTGGGCATTCACGAGTTCGCGCACCTGCTCGACGAAGCCGACGGGATGATTGACGGCCTGCCCAAAGCGGCCCTGCCGCCCGAGCTGCTCCGGCCCTGGGCCGAGGTGATGCAGCGCGAGATAGAAGCCATTCGGGCCGGGCGCTCGGAAATCAACGCCTACGCCGGCACCAACGAGGCCGAGTTCTTCGCCGTGGTCACCGAGTATTTCTTCGAGAAGCCCGAGAAGCTGCAGCAACACCACCCCGAGCTCTACGAGCTGCTGACCCGCGCCTTCCACCAAAATCCGCAAAAGCGCTTTCTGCGCATCGTCATCGACCCGCGCGAGTGGCTGAAAACCCTGCGCGGCCCGCGCAAGTTTAGCCGCAATGCCCCGTGCCCCTGCGGCAGCAGCAAGAAGTACAAAGACTGCCATCTGGACCGGGCAGCCTTAGCCGGTACACGCTCCGTTGGGTAGTGCAATTCCCCTCAGGGGTGCGGGCACTTTCTAAACTAGCGGCCAATCAGCTTATTATCCTGCTCTAGTATCCAGTCCCGCACCGTTTCCAGCATCGAGCCCGACACCAGCAAGTCCGCAGTGCCCTCACTACCGACCAGCAGCTCACCCACGGGGGTCTGAAACCAGTGATTGACTCCCGGCAACCGGCGCACGGTCACGCGCTTGTTACTTTTCAGGCCTTTTTCGAGCGCCGCCAGGTTGCTGGTGGCATTCACTTCGGTATCATCGGTGCCGTTGAGCAGCAGTACCGGGCACTGCACCTCGGCTATGTTGAGCTGGGGGTCAAACTTCAGGTAATAGCGGTACCAGGGCGTGATGAGCTGGCTGGCCCGCGCGCGGGCCAGCGCGGGGTCCTGGTCGGGGTAGCGCTGGCGCAGCATATTTACCACAATGGCCTGGGCCTGGTCGTCGCTGGCCGTTTGGCGCACAATCTCCAACATCGTCCGCCGAAACCTGAGCATGGCTTCCACCCGTTTCCGCTCCTCGTTCCTGAGCTTGAGGCGCTGCTGCGCCACGTAAGTTTCTACCTGGGCGGCATTGGAACCACTGGTGCGCAGCTTTTCGGCTTTATTCAGCACATCAGCCCAGAGCTGGCGTCGCGCCGCGCCGGCCAGGGCGGTATCGGCGGAAGTGGTTACGGGCTCGGGCTGGCTGGCCAGCAGGTCCATTCCCACCAGGCCGGAGGCGGCCAGCGTCACCACAAAGCCGGGCGGCTCGGGCTGGGCAGCGGCCAGCAGCGCCACGTTGCCCCCTTCGCCATGCCCAATCAGGCCGGTCTGGGCCGCATCGATGCTGGGCCGCAGCCGCAGATATTCGAGCCCGGCCCGCGCATCACGCACCAGCTCAGCAGTTGTGGTTTGGCTCCCAACGCCCTCCGACTGCCCCACGCCCCGGTCATCGAGGCGCAGCACGGCTACACCCTGCCGGGCCAGGGTCGCTGCCATGGTGGCAAACAGACGGTAATCGCCCTGCCGGGTGTCGCGGTCCTGGCTGCCCATGTCAGAAAGCAGTACCGCGGCCGGAAACGGCCCGGGACCGTCCGGGATACTCAGGGTTCCGGTCAGCTTGGTTTTGCTGGGTTGGCTGGTCAGGGTCACCGCCTCAATATGGTAGGTAGTGGCCTTCACGGCCACGGCTTTGCTCCCGCTCGTAATCAGCGACGTGCCGGGCACGAACCGGGCCAGGGTGAGTGGCACGCGCAACCCTGGCTGGGTCCAGATGCCGCGCAGCTCCCGCCCGTCGGCGCTTTGCACGCACACGAAACGACACTCCACCGTCACGGCATAAAACAGCAGCGTATCGCCCCGAAACGTGAGCGAGGTCGGCACCCGGCTCAGACGTTTGGCGGGCAGGTCCAGCGTGATAATATACTTGTTGATACCTGGCTGACTAATTGCAAATTCAACCGGCACGCTACCCCCCGGAATAGATAGTGGCCCCTGCCAGCGCCCCGCCAAAGCAGCCGGAGCGCTGGTCGCCGGACCTGGATTTGTAATCGCTGTGGCGGGCACCGTGGTTTGGGCCATGGCCCAAGCCGGAAGTAAGTACGCCCACAGTCCCGCAAAGCGGATTAATCTGGTTAACATATTTTTAAAACCTGCCATCGATTATCATCCTGGCTACCTCCAGCCAATAATTCCTGTAATTCGTACGGTATTAGCGCACTGATTATCTACTCAACTACCCACCTTAACTACGGCAGCAGCACGCGGTCGATAACGTGTACCACCCCGTTGGTGCATTGCACGTCGGGAATGGCCATGTTAGCGGGAACGGTATTGCTGCGGCCTTTCACGGTGAGTATACCGTTGTTGAATGCACCCAGCGTGACCGGGCCACCCGCCGCCGTAATGGTCGTATTTTCGGGCAGCTCTGAGGTGAATTTACCGCCCTGCGCCCCACCCAGCACAACGTGGTTGAGCAGCACCGCCGTGACGGTGGCCACCGGCAGCTTCCGGATATCAGCCGGCTGATTGAGCGCGACGCCCAGAATCACGCCCAAATCCTTAAACGCCTGGTCGGTTGGGGCAAAAACCGTTAGTTGCGGGCTGCCGGGCGTACCCGTGAGCGCACCCTGCAAGTTGCAGTACACCACCGCTTCGACCAGAAAGGTCAGCTCCGGCTTCACAAAAACGCTACCGCTTTGCAGGGCCAGCGCCGAATTGAGCACGTCGGCGCCAGTCGCCAGCAGCACTTTGTCGATGGGATGAATCAGCCCGTTTGCCGCCCGTACATCGGTGCCCACAATCCTGGAGCCATTCACGTACAGGCTGCCATCGGCCCGGCGGATGATGCGCCGCTGCAAGCCAAGGGCCGAGGCCGAGGCACTACCCGGCGTGAGCGCGCTGCCCGGCAGCGTGCCGCTGAATACGTGGTAAAACAGGGTATTGCGCAGAAATGGCTGTTGCAGCGCGGTCAGGTCCTGTGCCGAGTTCAGCCCCAGGCGGGAAAAGGCCGCATTGGTAGGCGCGAACACCGTGTAGTTGCCCCCGCTGGCCGGGTCGGGATTCTTGTTGCCCAGCGTAACCGCCACGTCACCACGAATGGCAGCATCTTCGAGCGTCTGAAAGTCGGGGTTAGTCACCGCGATATTCGTAATCGACGGGTCGATATCTTTATTTTTTGCGCAGCTACCCAGCGTCAATAGGGAAATTACCACTGCACCGGTTTTAAACAGGAAATATTTTTTCATCGTGTAAAAGAATGTGTTAGTCGAGGTTACTAGTAGGTTCATCCCAAACCCCTGACTATAAACGTGTTTTAAACCCCCTTTGGATTGCGCTAAGGTAAATCCAACACCCTGAGGGCTCACGTAGATTGCAACATTAATAGGCCTGCCGGAGTTTTTTTCAAGCACGCTTTTGCAGCTTATTAAATATAGTAAATCTTCTAGTTAATTACGCTTTATGCAAAAATTTACCGCCTTCATTCTGGGTGCATTTCTAATTGCCGGCAGCACCGGCTCGCTCCGCGCCCAAGGCCTTGTGAGCGGGTTTATGGCTGGCAAGGGTCACGGGTCCGTGGTTGTATCGGGCACCACCGAGCGCTACGAAAGCGTATACCTGGCCCCGGACAAAATCGACGGGGTGCCTGTTTTTCAGGAGGTCCGCGTCAATTCGCTCAACCTGTATGCCACCTACGGCCTTTCCGATAAGATTGACGCCATCGTGAGCCTGCCCTACATTCAGTCGAAAGGTAAGGCCCCTGGCACCGTTGTGAACGACCTGAATGCCCTCTACTCTACCCAGGGCTACACCAATACCCGGCAGGGGTTGCAGGACATTACGGCGCTGCTGAAATTCAAAAGCTACTCCGTAGAGCTTGGCAGCAGCATTCTGGACCTGTTGGGCGTTGTGAGCTTCAGCACGCCCATCAGCAACTACCAGACGAATACCGGCTATGGCTACATCATTGCCATCGGCAACCGCGCCACCAAGTACACCGCGGCGGGTGTGGCGCACCTCAAAACCAGTACGGGGGTATTTGCTACCGCCCAAGTGGGCTACAGCCTGCGCACGGGCCTGGTGCCCAACGCCCTGGTAGGCGAAGCCAAAATAGGCTACGCCGGCCCCAAAAATTACTTTGAAGGCTTCGCCTCCTTCCAGGAATCGAACGGCGGCACCGATATTTCGGAGGCTGGATTCACCGGGTTTTTTCCTTCTACCCGGGTCAATTACGTCCGTCTCGGAGCCAGTGCCTATCGGCCCATTGCCAATGGGTTTGGCCTCACGCTGGGGGCCAGCACGTACGTATTGGGCCGCAACATTGGGAAATCAACTGGCTTTTCGGCAGGTGTTACCTACAATTTTTAAGTAGAATTTCTGCTTCTGTTAACTAATTAATTGCACAAAAAAAGCCGGAATAATTTCCGGCTTTTTTTGTGCAATTAATTAGTTAATAATTTGCTTCGGTAGCGGGTAAATCAATTAGGACAAACTGGGAATCTTTAACGGCCCGAATTTGCACCACGTCCTCGTCGGTCATGCGGGCCTGGTCGTTGGGGCCCAGTTCGGTACCGTTCACGAAAATGACGCCTTTCTTCACATAAATAAACGTGAGGCGAATAGGAAATGTCTTGAATTCAATGTCATTTCCTTCGTTGAGATTAGACCAGTAAACGGTGCTATTGGAGTTCATGTATACCACGTCTTCCAGCACTTTCTGACCAGTTACGAGCGGCACCAGCTCGTTTTTATTAGTAGTGGTGAAATCCAGGTCTTTTTGCTCGTAGCTGGGGGCCAGACCGCGCT
The DNA here is from genome assembly GCF_039539545.1 of Hymenobacter antarcticus. Lineage (NCBI taxonomy): Bacteria > Pseudomonadati > Bacteroidota > Cytophagia > Cytophagales > Hymenobacteraceae > Hymenobacter > Hymenobacter antarcticus. The sequence continues at coordinate 111,680 of NZ_BAABDI010000005.1, forward strand.
GGCTGGGAATGAACCAGAGCTGGTAGAGGTGCAGGGGCGCATCCTGCCGGTTCAGCTCGGAATGGGCCAGGCCGGTGCCGGCCGTCATGCGCTGCACTTCGCCGGCTTTGATGACAGTGTTGTTGCCCATCGTGTCCTGGTGCGTGATTTCACCTTCGAGCACCAGTGTCACAATTTCCATTTCGGAGTGCGGGTGCTGCGGAAAGCCCGACTGCGCGGCCACATTATCGTCGTTGAATACCCGCAACGGGCCGAAATGCATATTGGAGCGGTCGAAATAATCGGCAAACGAAAACAGAAAATAGCTGCTCAGCCACGCGGCGGGGGCAGCATGATGACGGTCGGCGGCGGAGAGGTACTTAAGCATAGCAGGGGGAGGTGAGTGCGTGCCCGCATACGCGCAGACAGCTTGTTTGGTTAGCGCCGGGCCAAAAACAAAGCCCTTCCGCGAGGCGGAAGGGCTTGCGGCACAATAGTTACCATTACCGATACGGCGGGCTACACTTTCCGGAGCAGCGCCACCTGCTGCTGCAAGTCGAGCACGAGGCTGGCCACGCGCTCCAGCGAGAGCTCGGCGATGGGGAACGTGCTGCTGATGTAGCTCTTGGCTTCCCAGATTTCCAGCACATCGTCGGCTTTCACATCGTAGGGCGAGAAGTTGGGATTGTCGGAGTGCAGCACGAACATGGAGCCCGAGCGCAGCTTGTTGAATACGCGCTTGAACACGATGCCATCGCGGCTGCTCACCACAATGCACGGCGTACCGTCCTTAATGCTGGACCATTCTTCCACGTAGCGGCCCACGATGACCGTGCCGCTGGCAATGGGCAGCATGGAGTCGCCGGCGATTTCGAAGGCGCGGTAGGTGCCCGTTTGCGAGAGCATGGGCAGCCGGAACTTGGGCAGCACCTCCAGGTATTCGCGGTCGGCATAGCCGTTGAGGTAGCCGGCAGCGGCCTTCTGGGGCACCAGCTCGATGTTCTCGTTCTGGTCTTTGTCCACGGTGAAGGCCAGCACGCGGAGCTTGCCACCGGCGGGCGTGGGCGGCTCGGGCTGGTCGTCGGTATCGGGCGCGTTGGGGTCGGGCGCGGGCAGCGAACCGATGATTTTGGTGTTCTTCTTTTTGCTAAAGTCAGTGGTTACCAGCTGGTCGAGCGTGATGCCGAACAGGCGGGCCATATTGACCAGCGTAGCGAGGCGGGGTTCGGCGCGGCCTTCTTCGTAGGCACCCACCAGGGAGCGTTTGATGCCGAGCTTCTCGGCCATCTGGGCCTGCGTGAGGGCGAGCTCGCGCCGGCAAAATTTGAGGTTAGTATTAATCATCGGGGGAGGCAGCAGCCGGGAATAGCATTAGCTTCAACGCAGATTCGGCTGGTGAAGTTAGTAACGCAGACGCAAAGTTACTAATTCACTTAGCTAATATTTTTCTGCCCACCACTTTAGCGTTGAGCCAGTTGCTTTTCAAACCACCATTCGTCGTTTTTCCAGAAGGTATCCCAGCCCACGCGGGTGTATTTGCGGTTGATATTGCCACTGCGGTCCCCCATACCAAAGCGGGTAAGGACTTGCCGGGTCACGGCAATGCCCTGCTTCCACAAGGCGGGCACGGCTTCGGCGGCGGCATCATTGCGCCATTGCCCGTCGAATAGCAGGCCGCCGTTGCGGGTGGTGGGGTTGGCCGTAGTTTCTATCAGCACGGCCCGCTTGCTGGGCGTCAGCTGAAAATCGAGGGCAACGCGCCCGCTGAACTCCCCGCCCAAGCCGTGGCTACTGGTAGCTCGCAGGGCAAAGCCGCCCGTGGCGCAGTACGTGGGCACGCTGGAAGGATTGTCATCAGCATCGTACACTTTCACATCGGCCGGCAGCCGCTGCACCTGCTGGAGCTCAATGCTGCCCCGAAAGGGCGTGACATCGCCGTAGCAGCGAAACTTGCCGGCTACGAGGTAGCGGCCGGGGCTTTTGGCATCGGGCCGCACGGTGGTGAACACGAATTCGAGCCGGCGCCCATCGTAGCCGAAACAGCCGTTGAGCACGGCTTCGGGGCCGGCCTGGGGCTGGTGCTGCCACAAGCGGCCCAGGTTGGTGCGGGCCAGCAGGACCTGGCGGGCGGCGTTGGTGAGCACCGCGCCGGGGGCGGCCAGCGGGACAACCTGGCCAGTGGCTGGGGTGAGAATCGCTGACGGAGACTGAGGTTGTGGCACGCTCAGTAACAGCACGGGGGCCGTGAGAAGCAGGAAATTCCGCATTTGCCGATGTTGATACGTTTTGTAGGCTGGCTATATTTATAGATGGCGCTTACAAATGCTTAACGGCAGCAGCAGCAGCTTTAGTGTGGCTGAGATTACAGGTTGAGTGAGGGCTTGGGCGAGTCGGCCCACCATTCGTCGTTGTTCCAAAACTCGCTCCAGCCCAGCTTGGCATATTTAGGATTAATCTGGCCCATGCGCTCGTCAAGCATGAAATCCTTGAATACATCGGGGGCCACGGCCGATACCCACGGCGCAACGGTGAAAGATTTCACCTGGCCAGTCGAGCTATTAAGGCGGTTGCCGCGCAGCAGCAGGCCGCAGCCCCGGGTTGGCAGTCGTTCTTCGATGCCTTCGTGGTCGAATACGGTGACGTAGCCGGGCCTTCTGGCCGGAACCACGAAAAAGTCGAGCAGCAGCTCGCCCTCAAAAATACCGCTATTCTCTTTGGGTTCCTCCTGAAGCTGCAATTCTGCATGAGCCGTGTACGTTCGGCCGCTGAGCGAATCGGCCGCCCTGGCCTCATTGGCAGCCATGGCCTGCAGAAAGCCGGGATACGCCAAATCCACCAGCTTGCGCACCGTGAGCGTGCCGCTGAATGGGCGAATATTTTTGCGGTAGCGGCTTTTGCCCAGCACGTGGTAGACTGCCGGGTTTGCCGGGTCACGTTTCACCTGCGTGAACGCCATGGCGAAATGGTAGTGGTCGGGCCCAAAAAAGCCTTCGTAAACCGGCGTTCCTCGGTTGCTGCTGTCGGCATTTTGCCACAGCGGCGCAAGGTCGTGCGCCTGCAGCAGCGCCCGCATGGGTTCTGTGAGGGTATCGGCAGCGGCAAACAGCACTGGCAAGGGCTGTTTGATAAGCGAGACCTGTTGTTGGGTAGTACCTGCCGCTGACACTCGGCTAGTGGCCGCGGCGATGGTTTTAGGCGTGCTCTGTTGGCAAGCGGTGCTGGCTACCGCCAGCGCAAACAAAGCCCCGGTCAACTTTTTCATGCCACCAATTTACCGCGCAAATCCGGCATGAACTCCCGCAGGAAATACCGCCCCAACCCGGCTTCCAGCAGGATTTCAACCAGCACCAGATTGCCCACCCACGAGAGCCAAGTCACCGTCAGGTACGTCTCAATCGGCTTGGTTTCGAACACGTAGTACAGCACGTAGCTTTCGCCGCGCAGGGCCAGCGCGGCCAGCGTCACGGCGTAGGAGCGCAGCATCCAGTCGACGTGCAGGCTCCACTGGCGCTGGCGGGCGGCCTGGTAGGCGCGCCAGGTGCACAGCCACCACACCACGCATTGCAGCGAAAAGCCGACCTGCGCGGCCAGCCCGCCATTGGCAAAGCGCGCCAGAATGAGCCCCGAAGGGGCCGCCAGCGCCAATATGCCGATGATATAAAACTTGCCCAACTGCCGGTGCAGCCCCGGCCCGCGCTGCGCCAGCAGCGGCAGAAACTGGAACAGCCCGGCCACCAGCACCAGCAGACTGGTGGTGATGTGAACGTAAAAACCCAACCGAAATATGGGGTTTTCGTTGGTTTCGTCGCTCTTGGTGGTGAGGAAGTGGATGCCCTTTTCGAAGGTGTAGTAGGGCAGCGTTTTGGTGAGCATCAGGCCCGCGAAGGCGGCGATGACGAGGGCCGCGAGGGAGAGAAGTAAGCGGCGCGGCATGGTTGAATAAAAACAGTGGCTCAGAGTGGACGAATTCGAATTTTATACACTCCAACGGTCGTAAAAGCTCCTGTCAAATCGGGCAAACGGGTGCGTAACAATTCCAGCAACGTAGTCAGGAGCGCTGCAGTATCCCGAAAATGATAACGCAAGAAAACCACACTGATATCGCGGATGCCGTGCGCAAAAACCCATTCACCGAAGTCCTTGTCTTCAGTTAGAATAATTCGGGGCGGATTACGGGAAAGCTGAATAATCGCCTCATCCGACATGCTACGGTATGATTCATATACCGATGCGACCGAATAGCCCGCTGCCCGTAAGGCCGCAATAATGCTGTGGTCAATGTTTTCGTCGGCCAGAATCACGCCGCCAGCCCAATAATTTCTTCCCGGGCCAATACCGCTGTAGCATAGGCTAAAGCGGCTTGAATATCCGCCGCTTCGAGTTCTGGGTACATGCGTAGCAAGTCATTGGGCGTTGCCCCTTCCGATAGTTTGCGCAGCAATAGCTCAACGGTCAACCGTGTGCCCCGCACAACGGGCTTGCCCAACATCACCTCGTGGCTGGCAGTAATACGCGTTATGGAATCAGACATTAGATTGAGAAAATAGGGCACAAAAATTATTGACCGCGCAACCGCTTGTGGTACAGCGCGGCCATGCGCAGCTGAAAGTAATCGTACTTCTCGCGCAGGTGGTCGAACAGGTCGCGCAGCGTGGGTTCGCCGCCGAGCTGGGCGCGGGCGGTGAAGATTTCGGCCAGCTCCGCATCGGAAGCGAAGTCGTGAATGCGCAGCTCGCGGCCCTTGGCGTAGGCGTTGTAGAGGTGGGTTTTCACGGTGCTCAGGGCCAGGCCGCGGCGTTCGGAGATGTCCTCGGGGGTGAGGCCCATCTGGTGGAACTGGATGGTGGCGTCTTCGGAGTCGCTCACGGGCTTTTCGGCGGTAGCTACGGCGGCAGCAGCGGTGCGGGGGCGCGGCTCGTTGAACATGCTATCCGAGTCGGAAGGCACGTACTGCCCGCCGCCGCCGTGCTCCAGAATGAGGCGAATGAAGGCCTCGCCGTAGGTCTCGAACTTCTTCATGCCCACGCCCGAAATACCCAGCATGCCCACGCGGCTCACGGGCCGCTCGGCGGCCATTTCCTGCAGCGTGGCGTCGGAGAATACCACGTAGGGCGGCACGCCCTGCTCGTCGGCAATCTGCTTGCGGAGCTTGCGCAGCTTATCGAACAGCTGCGCTTCGGGGGTGCCGACGATGGCGGTAGCAGCCGCGTTGGCGGCTTTTTTGCCGGCGCGGGTGGGGCGTTCGGCTTTCTCAGCCACCTGAAATTTCTTGAGCGGCAGGTTGAGCTGGCCTTTCAACACCTGGTGGCCGCGCTCGGTGATTTTCAGGGCGTAGCCTTCCTCGTAGGCGATGTAGAATAGGCCGTCGTTCAGCATCTGGTGGATGTAGCTGTACCAGTCGAGGTAGGGCAGGTCGGAGCCCGCGCCGTAGGTCTTTATCTGGTCGTAGCCGCCCTGCAGCACGGCCTGGTTGCGCATACCCCGTAGGATATCAATCAGCAGGGTGATGGCCACCCGCTCGCGGCTGCGGAACACGGCCGAAAGGGCTTTTTGGGCAATGAGCGTCCCATCGAACGTGGTGGGCGGGTTGCGGCAGATGTCGCAGTTGCCGCAGTCCTGCGGCAGGTTTTCGGAGAAATAGTTGAGCAGGATTTTGCGGCGGCAGCTGGCGGCTTCGGCAAACTGCTGCATGCGCTCCAGCTTGGCGGTGTTGAGCTGGGCCTGGCGGGCGGGTACGTCCTTGGTCACCATCTCGCGCATCTGCATCACATCGGCGAAGCTGTAGAACAGGATGGCGGTGGCAGGCGAGCCGTCGCGCCCGGCCCGGCCGATTTCCTGGTAGTAGCCCTCGATATTTTTAGGCAGGTTATAGTGCATCACCCAGCGCACGTTGCTCTTGTCGATGCCCATGCCGAAGGCAATAGTAGCCACAATCACCTGAATATCATCCTGCAAAAAGGCTTCCTGGGCCTTGCCGCGCTGCAAGGGCGTGAGGCCGGCGTGGTAGTGCGCGGCCTTGATGCCCTTGGCGATGAGCTTGGCGGAAATGGTTTCGCAGGTCTTGCGCGAGAGGCAGTAGATGATGCCAGGGTCCTCGGGGTGGCGGCCGATGTAGTCGATAACCGACCCGACCCGGTCCTGGCCGGGGCGCACGTTGAGGTTGATATTCGGCCGGTCGAAGCTGGAGAGGAACACCCGGGGCTCGTGCAGGTTGAGCTGGGTTTTGATATCGCGCTGGGTGAGGCGGTCGGCCGTGGCCGTGAGGGCGATGATGGGCGTGTTGGGGAAGTGCGTCCGCAGCTGGCCGAGCTGGGTGTATTCGGGCCGGAAATCGTGGCCCCAGCTCGAAATACAGTGCGCCTCATCAATAGCAAACAGGCTGATATTGACCCGCGTCAGGAATTGCAGAAAGCCGTCGCTCAGCAGCTTCTCGGGAGAAACGTAGAGCAGCTTGAGGTGCCCGCTCACGGCGGCACGGGCAATGTCGTTAGCCTCGCTCTGGCCCACGCTGCTGTTGATGTAGGCGGCGGCGATGCCGTTGGCTTTCAGGGCTTCCACCTGGTCCTTCATCAATGCAATCAATGGCGAAACCACGATGCAGGTGCCTTCCGAAACCACGGCGGGAATCTGGAAGCAGACCGACTTGCCGCCGCCGGTGGGCATGAGCACCACGGTGTCGTTCCCGGCGAGGATGTGCTGGATAATGTCGCCCTGCATGGGGCGGAAATTGTCGTAGCCGTAGTACCGTTTCAGGGCCTGGCGGGCGGCGGGCAGCAGGTCGGGGGTGGCTAGTTCGGGCATATGGTTCGGGGTAACCTCACCCCCCGGCCCCCTCTCCAAAAAAGAGGGGGAGCCAGATGGGTGCTTGGAAGTGTTTTGGATTAGGTGCTGCTGGATAGTAGCCAGGACTTCATCCAAGTGATGGAGGACTTGCTGGTTGGTGAAACGCAGTTCGCGGTAGCCTAATTCCGTTAGCGTGAAGGTACGGCCGGTGTCGTATTCGGCCTGCTCGGGGGTGAGGTGAATTTCGCCGTCGAGCTCGATGGTGAGGAAGGCTCTGGTGCAGAAAAAATCAACAATGTAGCCTTCGATGGCGTGCTGGCGGCGGAAACGAACACCCAATTTGGTATTGCGCAGGGACTGCCACAATCGGTCCTCGGCTTCGGTGGGCTGGCGGCGGTTTTGGCGGGCGTATTCTTTGAGATGCTTACGCCACGGACGAACTTCGGTGGTGAACACGAAGTTGGCAACATCTTCGGGGCCAGCTGAAATTGGGGGCGGGATTTCCATGTGGGTAAGGTAGGGCGGCCCGGCCGGTTCACCTCACCCCCCGGCCCCCTCTCCTGCGGAGAGGGGGAGCCTGACGACATTTTTATTCCTCTTTTATTCTGCTTCACTATGCAACGTTGCCATCCGCGCCGTCGTGGCTCCCCCTCTCCGCAGGAGAGGGGGCCGGGGGGTGAGGTGATGGCGCCCGCCGGCTCCCCCGATACAGCTCATACTTCAACAGCCGGCAGTCAATCGGCCCATTAAACAACGGTGTCCGTCTGGCCGCCTTCAGCCCGATGCTCTTCGCCGCCTCCAGATTTCCGGTGAACACAAAGGCATCGTAGCCCTGAAAATTCGCCTTCAGCGAGTCGCCAATGGTCTTGTACAACGCGGCCATTTCGGCCTCCTCGCCTATCCGCTCGCCGTAGGGCGGGTTGGTGATGACGATGCCGGGCTCCTGATTGGCCGGGGCCAGGGCGTCTTTCACGTCGCGCACCGACAAGCGAATAAAGTCCTCCAGGCCAGCGGCGGTGATGTTGGCGGCGGCCATGTCAATGGTCTTCGGGTCGAGGTCGGAGCCGGCGAGGTAGGCTTGCGGCTCTTCGAGGCGCTGGGCTTTGGCTTCTTCACGCACCTGGTTCCAGAGCTCGGGGTCGAAATCGTACCAGTTTTCGAAGCCGAACTTGCCCTGGTGGAACAGGCCGGGCGCGATGCGCTGGCTAATCAGGCCGGCCTCGGTGAGGATGGTGGCCGAGCCGCATAGGGGGTCGATGAGGGGCTTTTTGGCATCCCAGCCGGAGAGCAGGACCAGGCCGGCGGCCAGCACCTCATTCAGGGGGGCTTCGTTGGTGTGCTGGCGGTAGCCGCGGCGGTGCAGCGAGTCGCCGGCCGCGTCGAGGCTGAGGATGACTTCGTTCTCCGTCATGCGCAGGTGCAGGCGGATGTCGGGCGTGCGGGTGTCGATGCTGGGCCGTTCGCCGGTGCGGGCCCGGAACTGGTCCACGATGGCATCCTTGGTGAGCTGGGCCACGAAGAGCGAGTGCTCAAACGTGGAGCGGTTGACCACAGGCGTGATGGCAAAGGTCTGGCCGGGCCCGATAAAATCCGACCAGTCGATGCGGCCGACTTCGCGGTACAGCGCCTTTTCATCGGCGGCGTGGAAGGCCGCAAACGGGCGCAGCAGGCGCATGGACAGGCGGCTCCAAAGGGCCACTTCGTAGAGCAGGCGCTGGTCGCCGATAAATTCGACGGCCCGGCTGCCAACGTGCGTAATGTCGGCTCCGAGGTGATACAGTTCGTCGGCGAGCAGTTCTTCCAGGCCGAACTGGGTGGTGGCGGTGAGGTGCATGGCCGCAAAGGTCGGCAAGAACTTGTACCCCGAATTTCCAATTCGGCCGGGGAGGTCGTTCTGGCGGCCGAATTAGAAATTCGGGGCACAAGTTCTCACGGCTTCTATCTTCGCCGCATGGCTACTGCTCCCCTCACCACTACTGTCAGCACCACCGCGCCCGCCCGCTCCTACGCCGGCCCCATGGTGCTGATGACGACCCTGTTCTTCCTCTTCGGGGCGGTCACGAACTTCAACGACGTGCTCATGCCGTATTTGAAAGACGTGTGCCAGCTGACGGATTTGCAGTCCTCGGCGGTGCAGTCGGCCTTTTTTGGCGCGTATTTTTTGATGTCCTTACCCGCCGGCTGGGTCCTGAAAAAGCTGGGCTACCAGCGCGGCATCGTGGTGGGTCTGCTGATTATGGCGGGCGGCGCGCTGCTCTTCATCCCGGCCGCCAACTCGCGGGCCTTCGGCCTGTTTCTCACGGCGCTGAGCGTGTTGGGCGCGGGTATCACGCTGCTGCAAGTGGCGGCGAATCCTTACGTAAGCATTCTGGGGCCGGCGCGGGGCGCGGCGGCGCGGGTGAGCGTGGTGGGCGTGGCCAACAACTTCGGCGGGGCGCTCTCGCCGCTGGTGGGCGGTTTGGTGCTGTTCGGTGGCTCGGTGGCGCTGAAGGCACGGCTGGCTGCCCTGCCCCTGGCTGAGCGGCTGGCCGAAGAATCGCAGCTAGTGAAAGGGCCTTACGTAGGGTTGGCGGTGTTCCTGGTGTTGCTGGCGGCGCTGTTTTTCTTCCTGGTAAAGCTGCCCGACATCGAAGGCATTGCCGAAGATGCCACCGAGGAGGACCGGCCCATGGCGGCAGGGCGCACGTCGGCGCTGGCCTTTCCGCACCTGGTGCTGGGCGTAGTGGCCATTTTCGTTTATGTGGGGGTTGAAGTCGGCCTCGGCTCCTTCCTCATTCGCTACGGCGAGTCGCAGGGAATTCGGCAGCTCTCGGCTTTCACCCAAAGCCTGGTGCAGGGGCTGAACGTGGCCACCAACTACGCGCTGGTGCTGTTCGGCAAGGAGCCGTCGGCTATTGATACCACGGCCGGTTTCACCAAGGGCGTGGGCGCGGTACTGGTGTCGTCCTACTGGTTTGGCTCGCTGGTGGGGCGGCTGGTAGGGATTCCGCTGCTACTGAAATTCAACAACCGCGTCCTGCTGGTGGCGGTGTGCGCGGCCGGCACGGCGCTGGTCGGGGCCAGCATTCTGAGCACCGGCGAAACGGCGCTGTGGCTCATCGTGCTCTGCGGCCTGATGAACTCCATCATGTGGCCCGTGATTTTTCCGCTGGCCATCACCGGGCTGGGCTCATTCACCAAGCAGGGCTCGTCGTATTTGATTATGGCCATCGTGGGTGGCGCGCTCATTCCGCCGCTCATGGGCTGGCTGGCTACCAACGGCGGCGGCCTGCGCGTGGCGTTTGTGGTGCCGGCGCTGTGCTACGTGTATCTGCTGTTTTATGCGCTGAGCGGCTACCGGGTGCGGTAAGTTTTGGCTACGTATTTCTTTCGATTTTGCCAACTCCAACCACTCCCCGGCCCTACTACCTGCTTAGTGCGGGCAACGTAGCCTTGGTTTCGTGCTTAGTGGTCACGCTTACCACGGTGGCGGTCTGGCTTTTTGGCCTCGGGCAGCACCGCACGCTGTATGCAAACTCTCTAATTTCGACCACTATACTATTTTCTGCCTTCCTGACTTTCACTACCGTGGGACTTTACCACGGTGTGAAAGTGCGCGACGACGTGGGCCAACTCACAGACCACATCAGCCGGCGGCACTTCCCCAACCTTGATGGCTTCGGTTCATTCCCCGATTTAGATGTGGATGACGGTGATGGCATTCTGGGTTTTCTAGCAGCCTTACTGATGGCAGTGTTGGCGGCCATCGTCTTGGTACTCGTCGTCTGGCTGGTGGGGGCTTTGCTCTGGACGAGCATTCTCATTTTCGCTGCTATGCTATACGGGGTGTTTTTCCGGGCTTTACGGCTGGTATTCAGAAACTCGAACCGCTGCCGGGGCCAATGGGCTTCCAGCCTGTGGCAGGGCGTTTGGCACGCTAGCTTGTATACGGTTTGGATTTACGGCATCATCTACGCCGCGCATCGTTTGGGCTGAACCTGCGGCTGGTGGGCTGCGGATTTCCGACCTTTGCCCCTGCGTCCAACGTTCCCGCCCCCATGCCGACTCTCGAAGAAAACGTCTCCCTCCGCTCCTACAACACCTTTGGCCTCGATGTGCGGGCCCGCTACTTCGCCCGCTTCGCCTCGGCCGATGCGCTGCGCGAGCTGCTGAAGCTGCCCCAGGTGCAGGCCGCCAACAAGCTCATCCTCGGCGGTGGCTCCAACCTGCTCTTCACCCAGGATTTCAACGGCGTGGTGCTGAAGAATGAGATTCGCGGGCTGGAAATCCTGTCGGAAGACGGCGACACCAATACCGCCCTCGTGCGGGCCGGGGCCGGCGAAAGCTGGCACGGCATGGTCGAATACGCCCTCGACCAGGACCTGAGCGGCATCGAAAACCTCTCGCTCATTCCCGGCACGGTGGGCGCGGCTCCGCTCCAGAACATCGGGGCCTACGGGGCCGAGCTGCGCGATACCTTCGACCATTTGGAGGCCGTCGAAATCAGCACCGGCGAAATGCGGGTGTTCGCGGCCGACGCGTGCGGCTTCGGTTACCGCGAAAGCGTGTTCAAAAACGTGCTCAAAAACCAGTTTGTGGTCACGGCCGTGGTGCTGCGCCTGCACCGCCAGGCCCGCCCCAACGTGCGCTACGGGGCCATCACCGATACCCTGGCCGAGCTGGGCATTGCCGGCGAGCCCACCCCGCAGGACGTGAGCCGTGCCGTGGTCCACATCCGCCGCTCCAAGCTGCCCGACCCCGCCCAGATTGGCAACGCCGGCTCCTTTTTCAAAAACCCCGAAATCTCCCAGGCCCGCTTCGACCACCTCAAAAGCCAGTACCCCGACCTGCCCGGCTATCCCGTGCCCGGCGGCGTGAAGGTGCCCGCCGGCTGGCTCATCGAGCAGGCCGGCTGGAAGGGCCTGCGCCGCGGCCCCGGCACCGGCACCCACGGCGTGCACGACCGTCAGGCCCTCGTGCTCGTCAACCACGGCGGGGCCACTGGCAGCGAATTGCGCGCCCTGGCCGAGGAAATTATTGCCGCCGTCCGCCAGCAGTTTGCCGTTGAGCTTCACCCGGAAGTTAACATTTTGTGAATTTTTGACATTCGGAAATAATTCCCTCCCAAGGGGGCGCATATATCGGTTTATCCCGATTTTGTCCTGAGCTTTGCAGAAGCACCTCCGCTATCGGTCTGCTTATTTTACAATTCACGATAATGACTAAACCGCTCCTTATTGCCTGCCTGCTCATTGGTTCTGCGCTTGGTGCCCAGGCTACCCCACCCAACGGGCCCGCCGTGCCCCCGGTACTCACCGTGAAAGCCGCTCGGGCCCTGGGTCCCGGCAGCACGGTTACCGTTCGGGCCGTGGTGCTGAATGGGGCCGAAATGGGCAACATCCGCTACGTGCAGGATGCCGATGCGGGCCTGGCGCTCTACGCCCAGGCGGCCAAGCTAGCCGGGTTTGGCGAGCTGCGGGCCGGCGACAGCATTCAGGTCACGGGCCAGCTCAAGGCCTACAACGGCCTGCTGGAGATGGACCCCGTGACCTCGTTCCACAAGCTGGCGAGCGGCGTGCGGATGCGGGCCGTCCAGGTGCCCGTGGCGCAGGCCACGGCCGCTTTTGTCGAGGCTAATGAAAGCCGTTTGCTGGAAATAACCGGCGTGAAGCGCCTCCAGACGCCGGCGGGCACGCCCGCTACCACGCTGGCCGGCAACGCCAACTACCTGCTCGACGGCATGCCGGGCACCCTGGTGCGCATTGTGGCCGCCAGCACCGGCCCCGAGGGGCTGGTCGATGTCGCGCCGCCCACTACCGAGTCTTTTGATGTGCGCGGCATCATGAGCCAGTACGCGCCCAGCGGCACCGGCGGCTACCAGCTGCTGCCCCGCCTGGCCTCCGACCTGGTGCTGGGCAGCGGCCTGCCCCGCCTCACCGAGGAGGCTGTGCCCGTGAACGTGAGCAATAACGGCTTCACCGTGCTGTACTCGACCCTGAACCCGGGCGATACCCGCGTGCGCTACGGCCTCAACGCTAAAGAGCTGAAAGAAACGCGCACCGATGCCGCCCTCACCACCAAACACAGCATTACGCTGAGCGACCTGATTCCCGGCACCACTTATTACGTGGAAGTGAGCTCGCGCAATGCGGCGGGCACCGAAACGGCTCCGGCCGTGCCGTTCATCACCAGCAGCGGCAAACGCCAACGGACGGGCACCAAAAACTAGCGCCGCTAGTTGGGTCGCTGGCGGGCCGTTCCCCGATGCGTTCGGCTGAAATTCAGCACCTTTGCACTTCGGCTTGGTTCCAAAACTTTCTCCCGTATTCTTTTTTATCTCATTTAATTTTATGAAAAAATTTACCCTTCTGGCTCTGCTAGCGTGTGCCACCTCGTGGCAGGCCGTGCAGGCCCAAACTTCCATTACCATTGCGGCGGCGCGGGCCCAGGCTCCGGCCACCAACAGCACGGCCGGCCCCACCGTTACGGTGCGCGGCATCGTGACGAATGGTAACGAGCTGGGCTCGGCGGTGAGCATCGTGCGCTACATTCAGGATGGTACGGCCGGCATCGCGGTGTACACCACGGGCGGGGCTACCGGGCCCCTGGTGAGCGCGCTGGTTCCCGGCGACAGCATTCTGGTAACGGGCGGCCTGAAAATGTTCCGCGGCCTGCTCGAAATCGACCCCATCACCTCGCTGACCGTGCTGGCCGGCAACCGGCCCCTGCCGGCTCCCGTGGTTTTCACGTCGGCCAGTGCCGCTGCCGCTTTCGCTGAGCAATACGAAGGGCAGCTCATCCGCATCAACGGCCTGACGTCGGTGAACACGACCGGCGGCGGCACGGTGACTTCGTTTTCGGCCAATACCACGTACCGGCTCAATAATAACGCCACGCTGGCTACTTACGTGCCCACCAACTCCAACGGGGCCGATGGCCTCATTGGCAAGCCCAGCCCCACGGGCACGTTCGATGCCGTGGGCATCATGAGCCAGTATACTTCCTCGGCGGCCGGCACCACCGGCGGGTTTCAGCTGCTGAACCGCAAGTATGCGGACTTCATCCAGGGCAACACGCCTAACCTGACCAGCAGCCCCGTCCCGACCAATATCAGCACCACGGGCTTCACGGTGGGCTTCAACACCCAGAACTCGGGCAATACCCAGATTCTGTATTCGACCTCGCCCACGCTGCCCGCTGCCAGCACCACCACCCTCACCAGCGCTACGCTGCGCACCCAGCACAGCTTGGCCATTACGGGCCTGCAGCCCGCCACGGTATACTACGTGCAGGCGGTATCGACCAACGCCACCGGCCGCTCCGAGTCGCGCGTGGTGCCGATGATTACGGCTTCGCTGTCGTCGGGCCGGATGAGAACGTACTTCACCCAAACGGTGGACAACACGCTGGCCCTGCCCGGCAACAACGCCGTACAGGCCGTGAACGGCAGCATTGCTGACACGCTGGCCCGCTACATCGGCCGGGCCCAGCAAACGTTGGACATCACCATCTACAACTGGAACAGCGCCACCATCGTGAACGCCGTGAACGCCGCCAAGGCCCGCGGCGTACTGGTGCGCGTGATTTACGAAGATGACAACGCCAACGTGAGCATCGCCAGCCTGTCGTCGACCATTCCGCGCATCTTCCGCCCGGCGGGCGGCACCGCCAACACCACCAGTATCATGCACAACAAGTTTGTGGTGATTGATGCCAACAGCACCAACCCCAACCTGCCAATGGTCTGGACGGGCTCGACCAACTGGACGGGCGCGCAGCTCAGCACCGACCGCAACAACGCGGTGACCGTGCAGGACCAGAGCCTGGCCCGGGTATACACCATGGAATTTGAGGAAATGTGGGGTAGCAGCACCGCTACGCCCGGTACTTCGCTGTTTGGCTCGCGCAAAACCGACAACACGCCGCACTACCTCGTTATCGGGGGCAAGAAAGTGGAGTCGTGGTTCTCGCCGACCGACAACGTGAATAGCCGCCTCATCGAAACCATTCGCACGGCCGACTTCGACCTGCACGTACTCTCGATGCTCGTAACCCGCGCCGATATCGGCCGCGCCGTGGCCGACCAGGTTTCGCAGCGCGGCATTGGCACCTGCTCCGACGGCCTGACCAACGACACCAGCGGCGTGGCCGGCTTCGTGTTCCGCACCATCCGGGCGGGCATGGGTACGCGCTACCTGCTCGATAACCGCCCCGGCATCATGCACCACAAAACCCTCATCGTGGATGCCGGCGCTTCGCAGTCGGACCCCACGGTGTTTGTGGGCTCGCACAACTGGACGGCTTCGGCCGATGTCGAGAACGACGAAAACACCCTCGTTATTCACGATGCCCGCATCACGAACCAGTACTACCAGGAGTATGCGGCCCGCATCGCCTCCCAAAACCAGGGAGTAACCCCGTGCCGCCTCGTGCTGGCTACCCGCAGCGGGACCGTTCAGGCCAGCACGCTCCAGGTTTATCCTAACCCGACGCGTGGCAGCTTCCAGGTTCGCCTGGCCAGCACCACGGCCCGCACCGCCACCATCGTGCTGCGCGATGCCACCGGCCGCGTGGTCCTCACCCAGACCCAGGCCCTGACCGGCAACGACCTGGCCATCGACGCTACGGCGCTAAAATCGGGCCTGTACCTGGTGCAGGTAACGACGCCCGAGTCGACCCAGGTTAGCCGCGTGGTAGTGCAGTAATTATCACCCTAGAATTACCCTAAAAAAGGCGGCTCCCGAATTGGGGGCCGCCTTTTTTGATTCGATAATGATTACTTCACTCGATGGTAAAAACCAGGGCCAGGGCTCGCCGAATTTGGTTCATTGCATCGGAATCAATAGTTCCGATTTTCTTTACCAGCCGCTCCTGCGCAACTGAGCGCACCTGAAAACAATCGGCTGCGGAAGGCTTACTTAATTTATTGAGCCGGTCGGGCACCACTTTTACCATCCAGGCTGCCACCGAATACCGGTCTTTCCAATCAGTTAACGGCACAACAATTTTGAGTGGCAAACGGCCCAGCGTGTTATCGTTGACAATAATGGCGGGACGGGTTTTGCTGATTTCTGAGCCAATGGTGGGGTCCAGATTTATCAGCCAGAATTCACTTTGCTTCATAAAAGCTGTCAACGTCAATTTGGGTGAATGCCGTGAGGTCAGCATCAGCAGCATAATCCTGGTACAGCGCATCGACGGCCTGGGCGAGGCTGCGCTGCTTATCCTGCCGAATTGACCTAAGCGTTTTTTCAACGACCAGTAGCCGTTCAGTCCACGGCAGCTTGCTGATTTCCCGAATGATGAGGGCAGTTGTCATATACCAAATTTAAGCAAATAATCGCGGTGCCTTATTTCAGTACGGCGATGGTCACGCCGTCCCCGCCCCGGTCGGCGTGCTCGTCGGCCACGCTGGCCACGGCGCGCTGGGAGCGCAGGTAGTCGCGCACTACCTGGCGGAGCACGCCGTTGCCCCGGCCGTGCAGGAACTTCACTTCGGGCATGCCCAGCATCACGGCATCATCCACGAAGCTCATGGTTTTGGTGAGGGCGTCTTCGGCGCGCTCGCCGCGGAGGTCGAGGGTGGGGCTGAAGCCGGCCATGCGGTCGGTGATGTTCACGCCGTTGCCGCCCCCGCCGGAGCTGCCGCCGCTGAGCCTCGACTTCGTGGTTTTAGCGGCCTGCTCCCGCTCGCGGATTTCGGCCCGGCCCAGCTTTTCGAGCTGGCTGAGCTTGGTCAGCGT
Organism: Hymenobacter antarcticus; assembly: GCF_039539545.1. NCBI lineage: Bacteria > Pseudomonadati > Bacteroidota > Cytophagia > Cytophagales > Hymenobacteraceae > Hymenobacter > Hymenobacter antarcticus. Next base: position 128,164 of record NZ_BAABDI010000005.1, read on the forward strand.
TTTCATACCGCCAAACATGACTTCGGCGGTCTGGCCTTTCACACTCACCACTTCGCCGTAGCCGTCCTGACCGAACAGGGCCACTTTATCGCCGGGCAACAGGGCCCCGGCTACGGCGCGCTCGCGGGTGGCTTTGGGTTTGGGCGGCTCAATCTGCAATTCCTGGCGCACGAAGGTTTCGAGCTTTTCGCGGGCGGCCTTGTTCACTTCCTTATCGGCGTTGCCGCGCCGGATTTCGCCGATGGTGGCTTCGATTTGCTGGTTGGTGTTCACCAGCAGGGCCTTGGCCTGCTGCTTGGCCGTGCGCAGAGTTTCGAGCTTAGTGTCTTCGAGGTGCTGCTTGAGGTCCTGGTATTCCTGGGCGGCGCGCTTGAGGCGCTTTTCGGCCTTGGCGGCCTCGGCGGTGCGGGTTTCAAGCTCGGTCTTCTCCTTTTCGAGGCCTTCGAGCAGGCGGTCGTAGCGGATTTTATCTTTGCCCACCAGCTGCGTGGCGCGTTCCACTACCTCTTTCGGCAGGCCGATTTTGCGGGCAATTTCGATGGCGAACGACGAGCCCGGCTTGCCCACTTCGAGGCGGTAAAGCGGCTGCAGCTTCTCGGGGTCGTAGCGCATGGCCCCGTTCACGAGGTGCGGGGTGCGCTCGGCGAAGTTCTTCAGGTTGGTGTAGTGGGTGGTAATCACACCGAAGACGCGGGTCTTGTTCAACTCGTCGAGCACGGCTTCGGCGATGGCCCCGCCCAGGCTGGGCTCGGTGCCGGTGCCAAATTCGTCAATCAGCACCAGGCTTTTCTTACCGGCCAGTAGCATAAACTGCTTCATGGCCAGCAAGTGCGAGGAATACGTGGAAAGGTCGTTTTCCAGGCTCTGCTCGTCGCCGATATCCAGGAAAATATCCTCAAAGATGCCGGCTTCGGAGTTGTCGGCGCAGGGAATCAGTAGGCCCATTTGCAGCATGAACTGCACGAGGCCCACCGTTTTCAGGCTCACGGATTTACCGCCCGCGTTGGGGCCGGAAATGACGAGAATGCGCTGCTCGGCGTTCAGCTCCAAATCGAGCGGCACCACCTCGCGGGGGTCGCCGTTGTCGCGCTTGTGCTGGGCAAAAGCCAGCTGGAGCAGCGGGTGGCGCACTTTTTCCCACTTCAGCAGGGGCTTGTTGTGCAGCAGCGGCAGTCGGCAGTCGAGCGTGACGGCCAGCCGCGCCTTGGCCCGGATAAAGTCAATCAGCCCCAGATAGCCATAGGCCTTGCGCAGGTCCGGAATGTGGGGCCGCAGGTGGTCGGTGAGGGCGGTGAGAATGCGAATCAGCTCGCGGTGGAAGGCATTGTCGAGGTCCTTGATGTCGTTGTTGAGCTCAAAAACGGCTTCCGGCTCGATGTAAACGGTCTGGCCCGAGGCCGATTCGTCGTGAATCAGGCCCTTGACTTTGCGCTTGTGTTCGGCAATAACCGGCAGTACCAGCCGCCCGCCCCGGATGGTGGGCTCGGCATCGCCGGGAATCCAGCCCTCATTCTTAGCGTGGCGCAGGATGCCGGCAATCTGCTTGCGGAGCTGGCCCTGGCGCGCAATCAGCTCCTGCCGAATCTGGCGCAGCAGCGGCGAGGCATCGTCGCGCACCGCGCCCTCGTCGTCCACCACTTTGTCCATGGCGGCCAGCAAATTGCGGTCGACCTGAATACCGATGCCCAGCAGCCGCAGCGTGGGGTACAGGCTGGGGTCAGCATCGGAGAAGAAGGTGAGCGCCTGCCGAATGGTGCGCAGGCTCATCTTCAGCTCAAAAAAGGCCGTTACGTCGAGGTAGGCCCCGGGCAGGGCGGCGCGCTTGAGATGGGCCTGCGTATCGTGGTAGTGGGAGGCCGGAAAATCGGCCCCGGCGCGCAGCAGGTAAGCGAATTCATCGGCTTGTTGCAGTAGTTTCAGCAGCGGCTCGTGCCGGGTCTGGAACTCCATGCGGGCCACGTACTGCCGGCCAAGGGCGGAAAGGCAGTTGGCTTCGAGCTGCTCGCGCAGGGTGGTGAAGCCAATTTTTTGTTCGAAGTGTTGAGGTAACAGCAAGTAAGTGCGCTTAGCGGTAGTCGTAATAGAGTACGAAGGTAAACAGTGGGCGGGGCGGGAAAGATTCGCGGGGCAAGGCCAACTTTTGGGGTGGGCAATAACGCCCGTTATGGCTACGCAGCCACTACCGGCACGGGCCTTGTAGGGAGCGCGGCGAATATGGAGGCACTACAGTATACTATAATTATAATTTCAGCGGATTGAATAGCATGTTAGCTAGCATTTTTGGTTTTTTTGCCGCTGTGGCCACGGCCGGTACACCCGGCGCAATGCCCCGGCCCGGCCCCGATGCCCCCGTCAATACAATTGCCATCAGCAACGCGGAACAGCTGGCCGCCACGCTCACGCTGGCCAACCACAACTCCCTGCTGTTTTTCCCAACCCTAAACAGTCCCGACGTGCGGGTGGTGGCGCTGCTGCCCGGCGGCCAGACGGCCTGGCAGGCCACCATTCAAAAGGCCCAAGTCGCCAAAATAGCCAAAACAAGCTTCCTCGACCTGGGCAGCCACAAGCTCATCACCATTGAGCCGCTGCTGCTGACCAGCGCCGGCAACAAGACGTATAGCGTCGAGACCATTCTGGAAGCCGCCGACGGCCTGCCCCGCCACGCGCTGCTGGTGCAGGCCCTGGATGCCACCGGCCGCGTAGCTGGCAAAACCTTTGCCGTGCCCGCGCCCCGGAGCCCGGCCACGCGCACGATGCTTACCGCTTACGCTACCGATGGGGTGGTGTATGCCGTGGCCAGGGAGGAAAACCCGCGCACCAAGACCGGTCAGTTTTTCCTCGACCGCTGCGACCTGGGCTCCGGCAAGCTCACCCACACGGCCCTGAGCCTGCCGCCGCCGCCCGTTGTGCGGCACGGCAGCGAGGTTTTCCGCGATTGGGTATTTGGTGGCATCAGGGGCAGCCAGTGCTATTTCTACCGGGCCGTGAAGGGCACCGGCCCCCAAGCCGAGGCCCGTACCACGCCCGTTGAGTTCGAGGTAAAGCGGCTGGGTCTCGATGGCCGCGAGCGGGCCAGCTTCCGCACCGCGCTCCAGCGCCACCTGCCGGCCGGCACGGTGGTGCAGGGCGGCACCAGCTACCCGCACCACGGCCAGGCCCACGCCCCGCGCCTACTCGAAGCCGCCGGCAACGCCGACCAATACGATACCTCCACGGGCGGCAACGCCGATTTCTACCTGGACGAAGCCACCGGCAACTGCCATTTTCTCGGCCAGTACAGCGCCACGGTATTCGACGGCCGCGCCCCCGGCAGCCCCAGTCTGGGCACCTTCGTGCAGCGCTACGGCCCCGATGGCACCTTCCTCAAAGCCAAGGCCACGCCCTACGCGGCGCTGGCCGGCTTCCGGCCCGGCCAGCTCACGCCTCAGCTGCGCGGCAGTATCATCAGCAACGTGCTCTACTCGCCCGAAACCCAGGAGTTAACCCTGCAATACTGGACCCCCGACCATTTTGTGGTCTCCGGCTACGATGCCCGCCTCGCGCCCCGGCCGGTGCAGCTCGTGCCGCAGCTCCCGCGCCAGCCCCAGCCCTATTTCAACAGCCAGATTATCTCCTGGAGCGGCCCCAGCTACCTGGTGGGCTACGCCAACACCACCGGCGCGCCCCAGCCCCAGCTCATGCTTGATGCCCTGCTGGTGTCGCCCATCAGCCTGCACCGCAGCATCGGCCGCCTTGTCGACCGCCAGCTCGCAGCCGCCAACTTACGCAAAAGCAAAACCGCCGCCGAGTACACCGTGGCGCCCATCGGGCCGGCCGCCGCCCTGGTGCTGGCCGCGCCGGAAGGGGCCGGTGGGCAGGTGGACGTGTATGTGGTGCGGTGAGTGAGCACAATGCCCAATGGCAAGGGGCTATTTCGACATTCAAGTTAAAATTCGCTCCTACTACAATCTACCTGTCCGGAGTCGCTGGACTGCTTTTCACGAGAGATATGTAACATGCTGCGGGCTGAAGAGGCTACTCTTGCCTGCGCTTACCGCTGGCCGCCAGCCAAGCTCCCAAGTACACGACAAAATTACCAGATATTAAGAGCAAACTACCCCATTTCACGGGTCTGCCGCTAGTAAACACGTCCCATACTAACCAGGCTGCCCCAGTAGAGAGCAGCACCATCACTACTGTAGAAATCGGTTTTTCAAAAAAAGTCTTTTCTCGCAACGCCGTTTTGGCATCACCTACCTGCTGTTGATGCGCCGCCAATGCAGTTTCGAAAGCTCTCACCATGCGGCCAAGTTGTTGGTCACTATGCAGCTTAGTATTAATGATAATTTTCTGCTTCGTGCCATTCTTCAACTTTATTCGAAGCCGCTCAACATTATTGAAATCACTGTGCTGGTAAGCGACGACATCACCAAATAATACTCGCTGGCTCTCGCCCGATTTACGGTCCAATATCGTTAACCCAGCATCGTCAATCACAATCAGGGTTGGTTTCGCACTTACTGCCTTCCCCCACCGAAATAGTCCATAAAATCCAACTGCAAAAACCGCTATAAACCACGCCATTTTCACCGTAGGACTTGCAGTAGCCATCGCCGTATTCATCCCCTTCACGGCCAAGAATATGATGGCCACCAAGCCGCCCAACCAAATCAGCAACAGTTTGCCGGTGTGGTACTGCGTGAATTCAAACTGCTTCATTTAAGCTATTCTAACATTCGAGTAAATCTACTTCCCTGCTGGAGCGCGTCTGCGACGCGCCGCTTACTGGGTTCGAGCCTGTGGCTCGCTGGCGCACGGCTCCAGGAACTTCGGCCATGAAGCGAGTCAGAGACTCGGAGCCACTAAGCGGCGCGTCAAAAACGCGCTCCAGCATTTAATGCTACTTATCCACCCCCGCCCCAAACAGCGCGAAATCGTACTTCACCGGGTCAGCCGGGTCTAGCAGCCGCAGGTTGGCGGTCAGCTCCTCGGCCGCCTGCCAGTCTACCAGCTTGCGGGTGAGCAAGCCCAGCGGGCGGGCCTGGCGCTCGACGTGCAAGTCGATGGGCATGATGAGGTCGGCGGGCGAGAGCCGGGTCCAGAGGCCAAAATCGACGCCATTATCGTCGCGCCGCACCAGCCAGCGCAGGTACATATTCACCCGTTTGCAGGCCGATTTGCGGGCCGGAGTGGCCACATGCTTGCGGGTGCGCTGAGGCGCATCGGGCAGGCTGAAGAAGTGGTTGTGGAAGTTTATCAGCCGCTCGCGTTGCGTGTGGCCCACCAGAAACGCAGTTTCCAGCGAGTCGTGCTGCCCGTACCAATGGCGCAGGAAATGCACGAAATACAGCAGGTCGGTATCGCAGAAGGTGCGGTGGCAGAAGCCGAGCAGGCGCTTCAAATCCTCATCTTGGTGCTGGGTGATGAACTGGTGCGGGGCATCATCCATGCGGCGCAGCAGCTCGTTGCACTTGTTGATGATGGTGGGCCGCTGCCCCCAGGCCAGCAGCGCGGCAAAGAGCGCCGCTATTTCCACATCCTGATTCTGGCTGAAGCGGTGCGGAATCTGGATGGGGTCATTTTTGATGAATTCCGGACGGTTGTAGCGCTCGTATTGGGCGTCGAGCTGGCGGCGGAGCTGGGCGATGTTCAAGGGAGGAGGGAGGGATTTTTAGCGGATTTGACCAACAAAAAAGAACGTCATGCTGAGCGCAGCCGAAGCATCTCGCGTGCAGCAGTAAACCCAATCGATTGAGTTACTACCCCACGCGAGATGCTTCGGCTGCGCTCAGCATGACGTTTCTTTTTGACCTTATTGCAACCGCAGCCTTGCTACGGAATGTAGTTCGTCTCGACGCGGAAGCGGGAATCGGCGGTGCCCAGCTTCTGCACGGCCCGCGGCGAGAGGCGCACCAGAATGTTGTTGTTCTCGCCCGTATCGGGCAGTTTGCCGATGACGCGCACGTATACCGACTGGCCGTTCATGGCATTGCGCACCTGCATGATAGTACCCACCGGGGCCGTTTTGTGTAGGGCCAGGTACTTATCGGTAATGCTTTTTTCGATGGAAGCGCCCAGGCCGTTTTCCACCACGCGGGCCAGCACTTCGCTGGCGCGGCTGGGGGTGCGGTCTTCACGCTCCTTTTCGGCCGGCGCGGCAGCCGTTACGGTCGCAATCTGGGCGGGTTTATCGGCCGGCACAGGCGCGGTTTTGGCCATTGCTGGCATAGAGGCCGGCACGTCTTCTACCTCAACCGGGCGCACGGGGGCAGCTTTGGGAGCGGTGGTTGCTGCCACGGGAGCACTGGCCTCGGGGGCCGTTAGCAGCAGTTGCTGGCCCACGCGCACGGTGCCGCTGGCGGGCAGCTTATTGAGCTTGATGAGGTCGTCGGGAGTCAGCTGGAAGCGACGGGCGATGCCAAAAAGCGTTTCGCCGCGGGCCACGGTGTAGCGGGCCGGCACCGCCACGGCGGCCGCAGCGCCAGCCGGGGCTTTTGGTACTGTGAGAGTAGCCTTGCCAGCGGCCGGCCGGGGCACAAATACAATCTGACCAATGCCCAAGCCGTTTTTAATCTGCGGATTGGCCGCGTTGAGCTGGTCGAGGGTAACTCGGTAGCGGCGCGAGAGGGCCGAGAGGGTTTCGCCGGGGGTAATCCGGTGCTTCACGAAGCGTTGGCCGCCGCGCATTTCAACGCCAATGGAGTCGGCAGGGACACTTTTGGAATTGCCGGCTTTGCCCGGCCCAGGTCCGCCCAGGGCCAATAGCGTGAGCAGCGAAATAATTACAGTCATAAAATCAACCTTGCAAAATTTACACCATCCCGCCCGAATGAACCGACTTAGCCGCCAGCGCAGGCAAAATAACACAAAAAGCGGCGGGCAATTGGTTTGATGGTACCTGCCAAAGCCAGATTATTGCCGTTCCGACAAACCCAGTGGCCGAACCGCCGCGTTGCATTCCAACGCTGGCCACCCTTTTTTCGTGTCGCGCATTCGCCCCAAAGCCCGTTCTTTGGACCACATTACTGCCGGCATAGCTGCTGTCGCCGCCTCAATTCCCGCTTTGCTCATGGTCCTTGGTCTGATTCCCGCCCGATTTGCTTCCACCCGCCTGCCCGGCAAACCACTCGTCGACCTGGGCGGCCAGAGTATGATTCAGCGCGTGGTGATGCAGGCCCGCCAGGCCAACCTGGCCCGCGTGGTGGTGGCCACTGATGATGAGCGGATTGTGCGCCACGTCCAGGAATTTGGGGGCGAGGCCGTGCTTACCCGCCCCGACCACCCCAGCGGCACCGACCGCCTCTGGGAGGCCTTCCAGCAGCTGGGCTTGCCTGCCGATGTGCATTGCATCGTCAATATTCAGGGCGACGAGCCGTTCATTCAGCCCGCACAAATCAACGCCCTGGCCGCTTTATTTGCCGACCCGGCCACCGCGCCTGCCATCGCCACGCTGGTGAAGCCGGTGGTTTCCACCGAAGAATTGTTCAGCCCGCACCTGCCCAAAGTGGTGCTGAATCAACGCGGTGAGGCGCTCTACTTCAGCCGCCACCCTCTGCCCTACCAGCGCCAATATCCCGAGGCCGAATGGCTGGCCCAGCACCGCTACCTGCGCCACCTGGGCCTGTATGCCTACAAGCCGCAGGTGCTGGCGCAGCTCACGCAGCTGCCCGTGTCGCCGCTCGAAGCGGCCGAGAGCCTGGAGCAGCTGCGCTGGCTGGAGGCAGGCTTCAAAATCCGCTGCGCCGAAACCGAATTGGATGCCTTTGGCATTGACACGCCCGAAGACGTGGAGCGGGCCCGCGCCCGGCTGGCGCGCTCGGCTTAGCTGTCGGCCCGGGCCGTTATTTCCTTTTCGGGGCTGACTTCGTGGCGCTCCTCGCGCATTTCGCGCGAGAGAAAGTAGTTGAGCGCCGTCCGAATCACGGCGATGGCCCCGAGCTTGCCAATCTGCTCCCAGCTGGGCGCAATGGCCGTGGAGAGGATATCGGCCCCGAGCTGGAACTCCAGCGCCAGGGCCAGATACCGGGCCAGCGTCAGCCGAATGGCCGTAAAATCGGCCGTCTGGCGCTTGGCCAACGCCTTCAGCAGCAGCCCGCCCGCGCTGAGAATACCCAGCGCAATGATGGCTGCGCCCACCGTTTCGATGCCCAGCTTCAGCCACAGCACACCCTCAATGACAGCGCTTTCGGCCTGGCCGTGCGCGGAAGTCACGTCGCGGGCGGCTTCGGGCAGGCCCGATAAAAATGGAGTGGCGAGTAGGAGCATATGGGCGGAAAAAGCCATTGAGAAGGCGAAATGAGGGTAGCCGGGGGCTGGCTAGCCACCGGCCTTTTTAGCCTTGTAGCCTTCTTTCAGCAGCACTTCCAGCACTTTATCGCGGAAGTCACCCTGCACCACCACTTCGCCGTCTTTGGCGCTGCCGCCCACGCCGCACTTGGTTTTGAGCAGCTTGCCCAGCGCCTGCAAATCTGCATCGGAGCCCACGAAGCCAGTCACTAGCGTCACCTGCTTGCCGCCACGCTGCTTTTTGTCGAGCTGTACCCGCAGCTGCTGCTGTTGCGGCGGCAGGGTGTTGGCCTCGCCGGGCTCGTTGTTTTCGTAAGTAAAATCGGGATTAGTGGAGTAGACCACCCCAGTGCGGGCGTTTTTCATTTAACAATTAACATTTATCATTTAACAATCCGGTGGGCGATTCCTGCGTGCTTGGTTTGATTCGTCGTCTACTTCAACATTCATTAAACAGCTGTTAAATGTTCAATGATACCTGTTAAATGACCTACACCGCCACGGCCAGCGCCAGCGGTAGCAGCTCGACTACAAATTCGGTGGCGTGTCCTAAATAGTCGCCATCGACATGGAAACCGATGGGGGCATCCGCCACCACCCGGCTCTGCGATACCCGAAAATACTCCGCTGCCTTGGATTGGGGCAAGTTGCCGAGGGCCATGCCCAGGCTCACCCGAATGGCGCGGCCCACGGGCAGGCTATCAATCAGGCACACATCGAGCAGGCCGTCGCGCAGGTCGGCCAGGGGCGCGATGTAGGCGTTGTTGCCGTATTGCGAGGCATTGGCGAAAGCCAGCACATAACAATCGGTTTGCCGATGCTTGCCGTTGAGGTCTACCGTCACCGGCACCGGCACGTAGCGGCGGTACTCGCGCAGGGTCACGCGCAGGTAGGTACTCAGGCCCCGCGAGCCGGCCTGGGCAAAGTGCTGGCTCACATGCGCATCAAAACCCAGCCCGGCCGTGCAGAAAAACGGGTGCCCATTCATCACCCCCACATCCATGCGGCTGAAAGTGGGCGCGGCCAGCCGTTGCAGCGCGGCTGGCAGCGCCAGCGGCACTTTCAGGTGGCGGGCCAGGCCGTTGCCCGAGCCCTGGGGCACAATGCCCAGAGCGGCTTCGGTGCCCAGCAGGCCCCGGCCCACTTCGTTCACGGTGCCATCGCCGCCCACGGCGGCCACCACGGCAAAGCCATCGGCCGCCGCCTGCCGGGCCAGCTCCACGGCGTGCCCGGCATACTCGGTGAGGCGGATTTCATACCCGGTTTCCAGCGCACCAAAATGCCGCGCAATCAGGGCCGGCATATCGTGGCGGCGGCTGGGGCCGGCCGTGGGGTTCAATATGAAGCAGGTTTTGGGCAAGGACTTTTTGTTGATGTGGAAGAAGGCAAGCGCTGGAGATGCGGAGAAGGTCCTGATACGGAAACCAGGCAAAAACGGCAGGAAGGGTCGCCGGTAAGAGCTGTTACTGAATCGGCAAAAAAAAGCCTGCCATAAGGCAGGCTTTTCTAGTTGCTTCCGCAGGAAATACCTGTTGGCACATCCTCCATATCAGCACATTTTCACCTTACTTAGCCATCTTCTCGCCCAGCTTCTGAATCAAATCAGCGGTGCGGGTCGAGTAGCCGGTTTCGTTGTCGTACCAGCCAATTACTTTGGCCAGCGTGCCGTTAGCCGAGGTCAGCTCCGAGTCGAAAATGCAGCTGTGGGGGTTGCCCACGATGTCGATGCTCACAATCGGGTCGGTCGTGTACTCCAGGATACCTTTCATGGCCCCTTCGGAAGCGGCCTTCATCACGGCGTTGATTTCCTCCCTGGTGACTTCCTTTTTCAGAACCACGGTCAGGTCGGTCATCGAGCCATCTGGAATGGGCACGCGCATGGCCAGGCCATCGAGCTTGCCTTTCAGCGTGGGCAGCACCAGGCCCACGGCTTTGGCGGCACCGGTGCTGGTGGGGATAATGCTGTAAGCGGCGGCGCGAGCCCGGCGCAGGTCCTTGTGAGGAGCATCCTGCAGGTTCTGGTCCGACGTGTAAGCGTGTACCGTGGTGATGTAGCCCTTCTCGATACCGAAGGCATCGTCCAGCGCCTTGGCCATCGGGGCCAGGCAGTTGGTGGTGCAGCTGGCGTTGCTGATGATGGTTTCCGAGCCGGTGAGGATGTCCTCGTTCACGCCCAACACTACGGTGGGGATGTTGCCGGTAGCGGGGGCCGAAATCACGACTTTCTTGGCACCAGCGGTGATGTGCTGGCCTGCGCCTGCCTCATCCACGAAGCGGCCGGTCGATTCCAACACTACATCGACGCCCATTTTGCCCCAGGGGAGCAGCTTGGGGTCGCGCTCGGCGAGGGCGGCAATGCGCTGGCCGTTCACGGTCAGGCTTTCCTCGTCGTAGCTCACGGTGCCATCGAAACGGCCGTGTACGGAGTCGTACTTCAGCAAGTGGGCCAACGTCTTGTTGTCGGTCAAGTCATTGATGGCGACGATTTCCACGTTGTCGCGGCCCAGCAGCGACTTGAAAGTGAGACGGCCAATGCGGCCGAAGCCGTTGATGGCGACTTTGATTTTTGCCATTGCAAAACAGGAAAAAATAGGTGACTGGCTACCACACTGGCAGCCGGTTGAAACGCGGGGCGAAGATAGCAGGTGGGCGCGGGTTAGCCAGCGCCCGGTGGCAAGAGGATGTTTTCAGGCGGGATTTTCGGTTCTTTTCAGTCGTCCCGGGTCCGGTTGTGGCAATTCAACGCCCTGCCCTACCCCAATCAAGCGATGCTGAAAATATTTTTCCGACTGAAAAACAGCACACTTTGAATTGTTCAGCACTTTTTTTTGCCCCTAAACTTGCACGGAAAGCCTCGCGCCGTACCTTTGCATCACCAAAACAAAAAACGGTCCGTTCGTCTAGGGGTTAGGACAGTAGATTTTCATTCTACCAACAGGGGTTCGATTCCCCTACGGACTACAATACACCACAACCGGAAGGCCCGGAAAACCGCTTCTCACGTCGTGAAAGCAGTTTTCCGGGTTTTTTGCGTTTGGCCCGCACGGTGGTTCACGACGCGAAACCGGGGGTTCCCTATCCGAGGGACGCCCCCCCTTACGCCCCCCCCGTATGGTTACCCAATTTGTGTTGCGAAGCGACAAGAAAGATTCTACCGGGCGCTGCCCGGTGCATCTGGTGGTCTACTTTGATGGTGCCCGCCTCAAATGCGCCACAGGCGAAAAGTGCAAGCCGGCCGACTGGAACGCCGACAAACAAAAGTTTCGGGCCTCCTATCCGCTGGCAGAAGAAGCCAACTACCTGCTGAAATTGATGGCGGGCAACGTGCTGGCGTGGTGGCGCAAGCTGCGGGCGGCCGGTGAGGCCCCTACCCTAGCGGGCCTGCGGGCGGCGTTGCGGCCCGCGCCGGCACCGGAGCCGGAGGTCGTGCAACGGCACTCTTTGCCGACGTTGTTTGAGCAGCACCGGCAGGCGCTGCGGGCCCGGGGCTACGCGGGCCACACCCTGCGGCAGCGAAAAATGTTGTGCAGCTGGCTTCTGGGGTTCGAAAGCAGCTGCGGGGAATTGCTGGACCCCACGACGTACACCCTGGCCACGCACGACCGGGTGCTGGGCTACCTGCGCTTTGACCGGAAGCTGGCGCCGAATACCATTGCCAGCTTCGTGCGCGGGCTGAAGGTGTTTTTAAAGTGGTGCCGGGATGAGTTGGGGCTACCGGTGCCGGTGGAGCTGCGCAAGCTGCAGAGCAAGCACCAGAACGTGGTAAAAATGTGGCTCAGCGCCGCCGACCTGGACGCCTTATCTACCGCCATACTGCCCGCTCATTTGGTGCGGGTGCGCGACGTGTTGCTGTTTTGCTGCTACACGGGCCTGCGCTACTCGGACGTGTTTGCGTTGCAGCCGGGCCACCTGCACGAGTGGAACGGGTCGCGGGTGCTGCGGTTGATACAAACCAAAACGCGCACGGGGGTGAGCATTTACCTGACGGAAGCGGCGGGTGCCATCATCGACCGGTACGCAGTGGACGGCGAGCGGAAGCGGCTGCTGCCGGTGCTGGCCAATCAGGTGATGAACCGCTATTTGAAGAAAGTGGGCCAGTACGCCGGGCTGACGGGCGACGTGGTGGTAACGGAGCTACTAGCGGGCGAGGTCGTGAAAAAGTCGGTGCCGAAATATGAGCTGCTGACCTCGCACACGGCCCGCCACACCTTCGCCACGCAAAGCCTGCTGCGCGGGATGCCGGTAGAGGTGCTGCAGAAAGTAATGGGGCACGCCAACATTCAAACCACCCTGCTGTACGCGAAAGTGGTGGAGGACCTGCAGCACAATACCATGCGCCGCATCTGGGAGGGTCAGGGAGCCGCTACCGAAAGCGCGGGGGGCCGGGCTAGCCAGGTATGCGCCGTAGAGCCTTTGGCCGCGTGAGGACTGGTTGCAGCTGCGGGTAAGTAGGTTTGCTAAAAACCAAAGCTGAAAAGACCTCTGCAATGGATATCACGCCAAAGAGTCAGGAAATCCTTAAAACAGTCATGGAAAAATGTGGGCAGGTGGCCAAACCACTTGCCCACGTAGCCAGATTTGGTGCGAAACAGGTTCACACCTTCATCATTGATGTAGACCTGCTGCCTGAGTTTCCAGGTGAGAGCCTCCGGGTTCATGCGGCCCATAGCACGGTATTTGATGAGCTAGCAGACATCAAGCGTCCGGTTGTTTACGTTTTTGAAATTGTTTCAGCGCACAGCTCGAAATCTGTGCGAGACGCGGCTAAGTCCTACAAGGACAAAGTTCTGCGAGCCATGCCTGCATTTCGGGAAGAAAGCAAAGTAGATTACTCTTCCCGAGTTCTATATGTGGGAAAGGTGAGTACGAAATCTGGCTTCTTGGCCCGGGTTTATCAGCATCTTGGCTTTTGGGGCGCGAAGAAAACACAGGGCATGCAGCTCTACCATTATGCCCGTGGCCTGGAATTGAAGTTGGAGCTAACAGTATTCGAATTCGAAGATGACATGGCCGACTTACTTCCCATCCTGGAGAATACCATTGCAGTACATCTAAGGCCATTGCTGGGCAAGCATCAATAATGCTTGACTGCTCCGGCTGCAATACAGAACAGCTTTAACCTTCTAGCCTCTCCGCTACCTTTGGTAAGCAGCCCTGCTACCCATAACCTCAGCTCGTTCATGTTGCCTTCAGCCGAAGAATTTCCCATTGAAGAACTTGATGGTGTTCCCGATTGGAGCGCGACGGCTTGGGCGCAGATTCAAGCCCGTGACGCAAAAGCCGTTCAGCCGAGCCAGCTGGGCAGCTATTTGGCGGCTGCATCGTTGGGCAGCTTGAACAGCATGAAAGCAGTGCTGACACGCGAACCCGAAGATGCTGCTCTGTTTGAGGCAATAAGGGCTGAAATCGAACGGCGACGCACCGACGGCACATCAGCTACGCTTTAGCTATACTCCAGCTATGCTCTAGCTACGGTTGGCTGCCGCCGACGTTCCGTTCAGGGCGCGGGAAACTTCCGCCTCCGGCAGGTGGGTGAATTGGCAGAACTCGGCCACGGACACGTAGGCGCGGGCAGGCTTGTCGAAGTGCTTACGGATGCGCTGCAAGAGGACCTTGGCAGTGCTGTATTTGGTGCCGGTAAGCTGGGCTGCCTCTTTCGGGCAGATGCAGACCTGGGGCATAATGGGAGGGTTTTGGGTAAAACTGGCAGGCTAAGATACAACCGCTAAAACCGGGCCGTAGGTTCGGGGCATGAAGGGTAGGCAGACAATTTTACGGGTAGGCGAAATGGCGTTGGTCGGGGTACTGGTGGCGGGCTGTCTGTCGGGCCAGCGCGAGACGGGCGCGCCGCTGTCGTTTACGGCCCGCGCCGCTGCCGCCGCTGAGGCCGCCCGGGTGGTGCGCGTCATCGACGCCGATACCTACATCATGCTGTCGGGCTCCACCACGTTCCGGCTGCGGCTGCTGGGCGCGGACGCACCCGAGAATGACCAGGCGTTCGGGCCGCAGGCCACGGACTCGGTGGCGCGGCTGCTGGCTCCGGGGCGGGTGGTGCTGGTAGCGCGGGCGGGCCTGGACTTCTACGGCCGGACGCTTGGAGCTGTGCTGCTGCCAACTTCGACGGTGGCCGCGGCGGGCCGCGCTGTGCCGCTGGATTCGCTGCTGGTGGCGCGGGGCTGGGCCTGGGCCTTCGACCCTAACCGCATGGTGGCGGGGCGGGCCGCGCAGCAAACGGCCGCGCAGCGGGCCGGGCTAGGGCTGTGGAAATGCGGCGTGAGCCAAGCGGTGTCGCCCAAGCTGTGGCGGTCCTTCGATTCAGAAATCAAGCGGCGCTACCGGGTTGGCTGCACCTGGTAACAAAGCCGCGCAAGTGAAAGCAGCCGGGTTCTTACTCTCAACTTTTTACCCCCTTTTCTCATGGCCTCACAAACTGGCATTCTGGGACTGCAAGGCACCGTGGGCGGCCTTGTATTCGCCAAAGACGGCTCGGTCCGTCAAAAACCCGCCTCCAACAAGTCTGCCTTCGACAGCAAGGCCAGCCTGGCCCGTACCCGCGAAAACGCGGCTGAATTCGGCTTGTCGGCCAAGTACGGCAAGCTGCTCCGCGATTCGCTGCGCGTAGCTATTGCCTCAGCCAGCGACAGCCGGGTTACCTCGCGCCTCACGCAAAAGATGCGCGAGATTGTCGGCCTCGACGACACCAACGACCGCGGCCAGCGGGTGTTCGACTCTTCGAACTCGGCCCCGCTGCTCGGCTTCAACTTCAACGCGGGGGCCGGCATCGGCCAGACCATGTACTTCCCCTATGAGGTGACGGGCGTGGGTGCTGACGTGACGATGAGCATCCCGGCGCTGAATCCGGCTTCGGACATCGCCGCGCCGCAGGGCGCTACGCACTTCGAGGTGGTGTTCGCGGCATCGAACCTGGACATGGAGCTGCTGACCTATGCCAACGGCGTGGTGGCGGCTCCGCTGGGCATTTTGCCCCTTAACAGCGCTCCGCTGGTGAATCAGGCGGTGGTGGCCACCTTCCCGGCCGCGCCGACCGATGCCAACCTGGTGGTGGGCGTGGTGGGCATCAACTTCTACCAGCAGATTAATGGCAAGTTCTACCCGCTGAACAACAACAGCACTAACCCGCTGGCCATTGAGTACGTGGCCTAAGCTGCGGCAGTGAAGCCCGAAGCGGCCGGCCACGAACGGCCGGCCGTTTCTTTTTCCTTTTCATCTTCTAATTCTTACTCACTATGGCACTTACGGCCTATCAAACCCAATTCAAGCGGCGCATGAAGCGCGCCATCAAGCTACGCGCCAAGGCTGACCAAAAGGCTCGGCGCTACACTCAACTGCTGGCCGATGCCATCGGAGCGGCCGAGGACGCGGCTATGCAGATGGATGCGCTCAACCAGCTCTATAACGTGGACGTGAGCACCTACACGCTGCTCACGCAGGCGCTGCACGCCAACAGCGGGCAGGAAGTGCTGGTGGACCACTTGGCACAGAGCACACCGGGTGAGGAAGTGGTATTGTTCAATCAGGTGCCGGACGGCAACGGTGGGCAGGAACTGCCGGCCAACTCACTTTTCGGGGAGGTTGTAGCGGGTACGCCGATACTTTCGCCTCCACAGGTTGACCTACAGCAAGCGTAGCGGTAAGCTGCCTTCAATCAAAAAGCCCCGTCTGCAGTGCGCAGGCGGGGCTTTCTTATGGGTTCCTACTGGATGTTAGCAGCAACCGCAGGCACCTTTGCCCTGCTCCTGGATGGGCGGGCACGGCACCGAGCCGTAGGAGCAGTACACGCAGCAGTCGCCGGCCAGGGGCTTCAGGATGGTGTGGCAGCTCGTGCATTCGTAGAACCACTGGCAGGCGTCGGTTGGCATCTGCTCGGCCTGCGCGTGCTGGCAAACGGGGCAGGTGAGCACGGAGGTGAGGGTTACGGGTTGGGTCGGGGTCATGGAGGAGGTGATTAGCGAGTAGGCAGAATGTGGTAGCCGGTGCCGTTGATGGCGCTTTCGACCTGGGCGGGTTGGGCCTGGGCGGCATCGAAGCGTACTTCGGCGGTGGCCTGGTCGTAGGACACGGCCACGGTTTGCACGCCGGGCACTTGCTGCACGGCCTGCTCGACGTGGTGGGCGCATGCCTCGCACGTCATGCCGCCGATGCGGTAGGTGCGGGTTTGCCATATGGGGGCAGCTCCGTTGGTGGTAGCAACGGGGGCGCTGGGCTTGGTGGTGGGGTAAAGTTTCGCGCCGTAGTAGGGAAAGGCCAGCAACAGGCCAGCTAGCACAGTGACGGTAGCCAGGAAGCCGGTGGACTGCATCACGGAGCGTTTGGCGGGAACAGCGCAGCAGTCGGCGGCTGGCGCGGGGCGCAGCTGGCGGTACCAGGCGAAGCCGAGCACGGCTACCGTCAGGGCCACAAGGTAGAGGCGGTAGGGCTCGAGCCAGGCGAAGGAGCTGGCAGCGCCACCGAGGCCGCCGACCACGGCCAGCAACGGCGTAATGCAGCAGAGCGAGGCGGCCAGCGCGGCGAGTAGGCCAGCGCCAAACAAAGACTTGGAGGGCTGAGCGGGGGCGTTGTTCATCAGGCTGGTTCGGTAGCGGTGAGGCGGGCTAACAGCGGCTGGAGCACCGGTAGGTGCTCGGCGTTTAGGGTGTAGAACACCGTCTGGCCCACTTTGCGGGCGTTGACTACGCCCCCGTCTTTGAGCTTGCGCAGGTGCTGGGAAACGGCCGAAATGGTCATCTGCAGCACGTCGGCCAAGTCGCAAACGCATAGCTGCTCATCGGCAAGGAGGAAAAGCATTTGCAGGCGCACTTCGTTGCCTGCCAGGGCCAAAACGCTAGCCAAAGAACTCAGTGCGGGGCTGGCCTGGGCCAAGCGCTCCTGGCATTGCCTGATGTGGTCGGTGTCGGCAAAGACCCGGACGCAAGGGGTTGGATTCATAGAAATTTAGAGCAGAAAGATGCCTACCGTATTTAAGCGAATGCTAAAGTACGGTATAAGGTTTCATCTTTTGCCTAACTTCTTAACAAGCAATGCCAAGCAAGCAAAAGACTAAAAGGAATGGTAGCCCCTAGGGCAATTGCAGCAGCTGAAACCCTTCTTGCCGGCCGGCTTCCTTAATTGGGAACTGGCCTTTTTTGTGTTGAAGGCAGAATAAGCTATCAAAACTGCCTGATTACTGTCGGGTTAGCCTGGACTGCCCGGGTGGAGAAAAAGTTTTAAGCCTGACCATCAGGGTGCATTGCCAATTATATTAGTCGCACAATAAACTAAATCAGTTAGTAGTCGTTTACTTTGCCGCTACATTAATCTATTCCGCCTTATGTACGACGTGCTGCTTATACCGGTGCTGGAAGCACCGATGCCCGCCCTCCTGCCGGTGTTCAGCTGTCGGGTGCCGGCGGGGTTTCCTTCGCCAGCCACCGATGAGCTGGAAGGGCTGTTTGACCTGAACCGGCTGCTGTTTCGGCACCCTGACGCTACGTATCTGGTACGGGTGAGTGGGGAGAGCATGAGCGGCGCGGAGATTCATGCCGGCGACCTGCTGGCGGTGGACAAGCACCTGGAAGCAGACCATGGGCACATCGTGGTAGCGGTGGTGGAAGGCGACTGCACGGTGAAACGATTGGAGCGCCGGGGAGAGTCGTGGTGGCTGGTGCCGGCTAATCCGGCCTTTAAGCCCTACCAGATTCGGACCGGGGAAGAACTGCAAATCTGGGGCGTGGTGACGCACGTGGTGCATGAGCTGCTGCCGGGCCGGCTAACGGCGCTGCTGCACAGCCGCGACTAGGTATGTTCGGGCTAGTGGATTGCAACAACTTCTACGTGAGTTGTGAGCGGGTATTTCAGCCGCGGCTGGAAGGGCGGCCGGTGGTGATTTTGAGCAACAACGACGGTTGTATCATTTCACGCTCGGCGGAAGCAAAGGCGCTGGGGCTGAAAATGGGTGACCCATATTTTCAGGTGAAAGAGCAGCTGCGGCGGGACTCGGTGCAGGTGTTCAGCTCGAACTACACGCTGTACGGGGATATGTCGCGCCGTGTGATGCACTACCTGGGGGCTACGGTGCCGGCCGTGGAAATCTATTCCATTGACGAGGCTTTTCTGGACCTGGGCGGCTTGGAGCAGCATTTGACGCCGTACCTCGGCAACCTCACCGACCTGGCGCAACGGCTGCGGGTGGGCGTGAAAGCGCGCACGGGCATACCGGTGTGCGTGGGCGTGGCCCCGACCAAAACTCTGGCCAAGCTGGCCAACCGACTGGCCAAGAAAGATGCCGGCCTGGGCGGGGTGCTGTACCTGGATTCGGGGGAGCGGCGGGCTTGGGCCCTTGGGCAGGTGCCGGTGGGCGACGTGTGGGGTGTGGGGCGGCAGTACGCGCAGAAGCTCACGGCGGCGGGCATTGACTCGGCGGCCGACCTGGCGCGGGTGTCGGAGTCCTGGGCACGCAAGTTTTTGGGCGGGGTCGTGGGGGCGCGGCTGGTGCGGGAGCTGCAGGGCTACCCCTGCGCGGGGCTGGCTCCGAGTGAAGATGGAACGCTGCGCCGGCAAAGCATCAGCTGCTCGCGCACGTTCGGGCGGCCGTTGCGGGAGCGGGCCTCGGTGCTGGGGGCGCTGTCGGCGTTTGTGGCGCGGGCGGCGGAGAAGCTGCGGCGGCAGGGCGACCTGGCGCACGTTCTCACGGTGTTCATTAGCAAAAGCAGGTATGGGCCGGACGCGGGCGGGCATTCGCGCTCGGCGGTGCTGACCCTGCCGGTGCCCACCAGCGACACGCGAGAACTGACAGCGCGGGCCGCGCAACTGCTGGGCCGGATTTGGGAGCCGGGGGCGGTGTACGTGAAGGCGGGCGTGGTGATGGCGGGGCTGGAAGCGCCGGGCGGCCAGCAGTTGGGGCTTTTCGGGGAGGCTGCGCCGCTGGCGGCGGGGTTGTACCCGGTAGGGGCAGCTGTAGAAGGCCGAAGCGCGCAGATGATGGCGGCACTGGATGGACTGAATGCGCGGTTCGGACGCGGGACGGTGCAACTGGCGGCGGCGCTGGGGCCGAAGGGCGGCGGGCCGGTGCCCTGGAAGGGGCAAGCGGCTTGGCGCACTCCGGCCTACACGACGCGGCTAGAGGACTTGATGACAGTAAACTGATTTTTCCCACTTCAACTTGATAAGCTCATGGCCTTTCCCATTCCACCAGCCCACTTGCCGGGGGCGATACCTACCTATGAAACCTCTAGAAGGGGGGTGACGAGGCGGCTGCACAACCGGCGTATTATCATGGCGGTGCAGGCCAACGGCAACTGCTACACGCATTTCTCGGTGGCGCTGAAGCCGGGCCAGGCGGCCGAACTGCGGGCGCAAGGGCACGTTGATTCGGTCAGCAACTACATTCTGCGGGACCGGGTGCGATACTGGGTACTGGTGCTAGCTGCCGAAACGTTCGAGGCCATGATTAGCTGCTGGGGTGACCTGCAGGAGCGGGAGAAGCAGCGGAAGCAACGCAAGCGGACCTGAGCGGGCGGCAGTCCTGGCTTGGCTCCGTTGCAGTAGGAAGCGGGCTTATGGGCGGAAAACCATGATTTTGGAGCCGGCTGGTCGTCGGCCCTCATTTATAACTTTCTCTTTTTCAGTTATGTCACATTTTATCCCGGATGCAGAGTCCATCACCGAGTTTTATGGCGCGTATGAGCAACGCGGGTGCAAGTTTGAGATAGTGCCAGCGCCCGAAATGGGCGGCTACGGGCTGCGCATGAGGCTCGGGGAGGGCAGTGACGTGCTGCCGATATTTCCACTGCCACAATCGGAGATGGACAGCGTGGAGGCCGCTGAACGGTGGCTGGCCCATTTGCGCGACCATGAGCTGAGTTTGTTTTTCTCTTTGCGTAAAGCGGGGTAGTCGGGGTTTTGCTAGAAGTGGGGAGGCCGGTCGGGAGGTCTCGTCGGTTCGGCAGAGGTGGCTACGCTGCTGTTTCCGAAAATAAGTTTGATAGCCGTGGCCCCGGCCCGCCTCCTGTTCGACGGGGAGTTGGCTGGGATTGCTGCGTTAATGGCACAGTCAGGTGAGGTGCTAGTCCCGATTCCGACGCGGCTGCGCTAGTAGCCAGCCCGGTGCGGCTACCCCGAATATGACCCGTTTGTGTCATACCGCTGGGTGGATATATCACTTACCTTTGCTTCGTTATACCTTTAGGAATAATTAAACACGGCAGGCTTTCCTGGTCAGGAAGTGGTGCTGTGGCCTTTTTCCGACCGATTCCCTCCCTGCCTATGCAACACCCTTACCCTGCCCTCCGGCAGCCGGCCCGTGCGGACCGGCCCCCCTCCGTATCCTTCGTGTGCTGGCTGCTACTGGGCCTGCTGGCCGGCCCCGCCTTGGCCGCGGCACCCGCGGCACCCGCGGCACCCGCGGCACCCGCGGCACCCGCGGCACCCGCGGCACCGCGGGCGCGGACCCCTATATCGGCGAAATCATGCTGTTTGCCGGCAACTTCGCGGTGAACGGCTACGCCTTCTGCGATGGGCAGCTGCTGCCCATTAACCAGAACACGGCGCTGTTCTCCATCCTGGGCGTTACCTACGGGGGTAATGGCACCACCACCTTCGCCGTGCCCGACCTGCGGGGCCGCTTCCCGATGCCCTTCAACACCGGCCCGGGCCTGACCGGTCATGCGCTGGGCCAGGCCGGCGGCGCCGAAAACACCACGCTGACAACGGCCCAGCTGCCGGCGCACAACTACCCGCTGGGCGTGTCGTCGGCGGCCGGCACCACCACCGCGCCGGCCGGCAACTTTCCGGCCGTGCCCGGGGCCCAGGTCGTCAGTAACGAGGGCAATGTGACCGTGAAAGCCTACGCCACTTCGACCAACGCCGCGGCCGCGGCCATCGGTACGGCGGGCAACAGCCAGGCCCACAGCAACGTGAACTCGTACTTGGCGCCCAACTTCCAGATTGCCCTCGGGAGCATCTACCCATCCCGCGGCTAGCGCCGGCCGGGCCGGAAGCATCTTCATTCTTCTGCAACATACCTTTATTATGAGAAATAACTACTTCAGCCAGCGGTGGACCGCCCTGGCCTTGCTCTGGCTGCTGCTCGGCACGGCCTTCTCGGCCCGGGCGCAGGTGTACTACACGCTCAACGACGGGAGCGCCACCACTACGCTCGACCAGCTGCGGCGCGTGAACGCGGACGGCACCGGCGACGTGCTCATCAAAGACAACTTCGTGCAAACCGCCGGCCCGTTGGAGGTGGACCTGGCCAACAACCGGGTGCTGGTGGCCGACACGCGCGTGAGCCAGGTCTCGACCAGCCTGACCAACACCAAAATCGTGGCCGTGAGCCTGGCCCCCGGCAACGCCGCGACCACGCTCATCACCCCCACCTACATCGCCGGCTCCACTGCAACCACCCTCGCCGGCCTGGCCCTGGACAAGGTGAACAACGTGGTGTACTACACGCTCAACGACGGGGGCGCCACCACTACGCTCGACCAGCTGCGGCGCGTGAACGCGGACGGCACCGGCGACGTGCTCATCAAGGACAACTTCGTGCAAACCGCCGGCCCGTTGGAGGTGGACCTGGCCAACAACCGGGTGCTGGTGGCCGACACGCGCGTGAGCCAGGTCTCGACCAGCCTGACCAACACCAAAATCGTGGCCGTGAGCCTGGCCCCCGGCAACGCCGCGACCACGCTCATCACCCCCACCTACATCGCCGGCTCCACCTCCACCGTCGTCAGCGACTTTTCGGTGGACAAGGCGAACAACGTGGTGTACTACACGCTCAACGACGGGGGCGCCACCACTACGCTCGACCAGCTGCGGCGCGTGAACGCGGACGGCACCGGCGACGTGCTCATCAAGGACAACTTCGTGCAGGCGACGGGCGCTACGGTGCTGGACGCGGCCAGCAACCGGGTGCTGGTGGCCGACGCGCGCGTGAGCCAGGTCTCGACCAGCCTGACCAACACCAAAATCGTGGCCGTGAGCCTGGCCGCCGGCAACGCCGCGACCACACTCGTCACCCCCACCTACATCACCGGCTCCACCTCCACCGTCGTCAACGGCCTGGCCCTGCCGGAAGCCGTTGCGCCCACCGTCACCACGGCGGCGGCCACTACCATCGGCACCACCAGCGCCGTGCTCGGTGGCAACGTAACGGCCGACGGCGGCGCCACGGTAACTGGGCGTGGGGTGGTATACAGCAGCACAGCCACCACGCCTACCATCGGCGGCAGCGGGGTGACGCAGGCGGCCAACGGCTCGGGTGTGGGCACGTTCTTGACCACCATTTCGTCCCTGACGCCCGGCACTACCTACTACGTGCGGGCCTACGCTACCAACTCAGCCGGCACCAGCTACGGCAGTGTGGTCAGCTTCACGACCACGCCCAACGCGCCGGTGGTAACCGCGCCGGCCAACGGCAGCTTGCTGAATACGACCACGCCGACCTACGCGGGCATGGCCCTGGCCGGCAGCACGGTGACGGTGTACGTGGACGGCACGTCCATCGGTACCACCACGGCCACGGGCGGCAGCTTTAGCCTGGCCCAGCCCACGGCCCTGGCCCAGGGCTCGCACACGGTGTACGCCACGGCCCAGGCCAGCGGCTCGGCCGTGAGCGCCAACTCCACCACCAACACCTTTACCATTGACACGGTGCGGCCCTCGGTGGCCATCAGCTCCTCAACGGCCGCCAATACTGGCACGAGCAGCGCGGCGACGTTCGCCTACACGGTGACTTTCTTGGAAGCCGTGACGGGCTTTGTGGCGGGCGATGTAACGGTGACCAACGGCACGCTTTCGGGCTTCGGCGGTTCGGCCACGACCTACACGTTCAACGTGACGCCGACTGCCAACGGGGCGGTGACGGTGAACGTGCCCGCCAACGTGGCCCAGGACGCGGCCGGCAACGGCAACACGGCGGCCCCGCAGCACAGCATCACCTACGCCCAGCCGGTAACAGCCGCGCCAGCGGTAAGCGCGCCGGCTCACGTGACCCTGATTAACACCAGCACGCCGACCTATTCGGGCACTGCCGTGGCCGGCAGCACCGTCACCGTGTTTGTGGACGGCACGAGCATCGGCACGACTATCGCCAATGCGAGCGGCAACTGGAGCCTGAGCCAGCCCACGGCACTGTCGAACGGGACGCACACCGTGAATGCCACGGCCCAAAGCAGTGGCAGCGCCGTGAGCCCCGTGAGCAACACCAACGGCTTCACGGTCGACACGGTGGCTCCGGTGGTGACCATTGCTTCCTCGACGGCGGCCACCGGCGGTTCGAGCAGCAGCAGCCCGTTTAGCTACACGGTGAGCTTCTCCGAGAGCGTGGGCTCCAGCTTTATAGCTGCCGATGTGACGGTGGGCAACGGCACGCTCAGCAATTTCCAAACGGCGAGCAGCTTCAGCTACACGTTTAACGTGACGCCCACGGCCAACGGTGCGGTGACGGTGAGCGTGGCCGCCAACCAGGCCCAGGACTTGGCTGGCAATGGCAACACCGCGTCCTCGACTTACTCCATCACTTACACCGCCCCGACGGCGACGGTGGTATCGGTGACGCGCAGCACGCCTTCGCCGACGGCCACGGCCACGGTGAGCTACCAAGTGACGTTCTCAGCGGCAGTGACGGGCGTTTCGACCAGTAATTTCAGCCTGACGACAACTGGCGCGGTGGCCGGGGCCAGCGTGACCAGCGTGGCGGGCTCGGGCACGACCTACACCGTGACGGTGAACACGGGCACCGGCGACGGCACCCTGCGCCTGGACGTGGCCAACAACACGGGCCTCTCGCCCGCCGTGACGAACACGCCCTATACCCTTGGCCAGGTGTACACCATCACCAAGAGCTTCGCCGCCAGCCCAACCCTGTCGATTCAGGGCGCCGGCAGCCCGAGCGGGGGCAGCGACGTCACGGCCTTCGTGGACGTGGTGCAGGTGCTCAGCGGGGGCTCGCCCGTCGCCAACGCCCTGCTTAACCCCAGCTTCGAAACCCACGATGCCCTGGCCAACGGCAACTACGGCTACAACCCCACGGGGGCCAGCTGGACGTTTAATCCCAGCTCGGGCATTGCCGAGAACGGCAGTCCGTTTGGCCCGGCGACGCCCCCGAGTGGCATTGCCGTCGCCTTTTTACAGAACGGCGCGAGTGCCATTGCGCAGAACCTGGCCGTGCCCACGGGCAACTACCAGGTGCAGTTCCAAGCTAACCAGCGCGCCTGCTGCAATACAAATGCAAGTACATACGACCAAATACTGAACGTGTACCTCAACGGGGTGTTCATCGGCACCATTCAGCCGGGCACTAGCTCGTACAGCACGTTCACGTCGGCTGCGTTCAGCGTGACGGCCCCGGCCCTCGTGGCCACCATCAGCAGCCCCGCCGGCACCTCGGGCAGCTCGACGTCGACCGCGCCGATTCAGTACT
This sequence comes from Hymenobacter antarcticus, assembly GCF_039539545.1. Taxonomy (NCBI): domain Bacteria; kingdom Pseudomonadati; phylum Bacteroidota; class Cytophagia; order Cytophagales; family Hymenobacteraceae; genus Hymenobacter; species Hymenobacter antarcticus. Next base: position 152,849 of record NZ_BAABDI010000005.1, read on the forward strand.
CCGTGACTTTCTCGCAGAGCGTGGGCACCAGCTTCACGGCTTCGGACCTGACGGTGACCAACGGCACGGTGTCGGGCTTCGCGGGCAGCGGCAGCGGCCCGTACACCTTCAACGTGACGCCGACAGCCAACGGCGCGGTGACGGTGAGCGTGGCCGCCAACCAGGCCCAGGATGGCAACAACACGGGCAATGACGCTTCCTCGACTTACACCCTCACCTACACGGCCCCTGCCACGTTCACCAGCTGGACCGGGGCAGTTTCGACCGACTGGTTCACGGCCGGCAACTGGAGCAACGGCGTGCCTACGGCCACCCTGGATGCCATTATCCCGGCTGCGGCCCCGCGCATGCCCAGCATCACGGCCGGCACGGCTACCACGAAGGCGTTAACCCTAGACGCGGGGGCCACGCTCACCCAGACCGGAGGCACGCTCGACGTGCGCGCCGACCTGACCAACAACGGCACCTTCCAGCCCACGGGCGGAACGGTGGCGCTGGGCGCGACCACGCTGGCCAGCGTGCTGGGCAGCAGCAACACCCGCTTCTGGAACCTGACCATCGGTGCCAGCGGAGCGGGGTCGGGCACGTCGGCCAGCACGACGGTGCAGCGCCTGTTCACCCTCAACGGCCCCTTCACCACCAACGGCAACCCGCTCACGCTGGAATCGAACGCCACGAACACCGCGCTGGTGGTGAACACCAGCACCGCCAACGCCATCGTCGGCAACGTGACGGTGCAGCGCTACATCGCGCCGGACCTGAACCCCGGCCCGGGCTACCGCCACTACAGCTCGCCGGTGAGCAACGCGACGGTGGGGAGCCTGGCCACGGCCAGCTTCACGCCCGTGGTGAACCCGACCTACAACACGTCGGCCACGCCCACCGCTGAAACGCCCTTCCCCACGGTGTACTTCTACGACCAGGCCCGCCTGGCCACGGCCACCAACAACCTGGCTCCCTTCAACAAGGGCTGGACTTCGCCCAACGCGCTGAGCGACCCGTTGACCGTGGGCAAAGGCTACACTGTGAACCTGGCAGCCAGCCAGACGCTGAGCGTGACCGGCCCGCAGAACAACGGCACCGTGAACATGACGCTGAACCGCAATGCCACGGGCTCGGCCAACGCGGTGGAAGCCGGCTGGCAGCTGGTGGGCAACCCGTACCCCTCGCCCCTGGACTATTCGCTGGTAGCCCCTGCGGACCGCATCAACCTCGAAGGGGCCATCTACGTGTTCGAGAGCACCAGCCAGTATAATGGCAGCTACCGGGCTTACGTGAACGGGGTGTGGGGCAACCCGATTCTGGCCCAGGGCCAGGGTTTCTTTGCCCGAGTATCCAATGGCCAGACCAGCGGTACTCTGACCCTGCGCAACTCCCAGCGCCTGACGGCCTACACCAACCCGGTATTCCACCGCACGGCCGAAACCCGCCCGCTGGTGCAGCTCGACCTGCAAGGGGCTGGCAAGGCCGACCCGGTGTACGTGTACTTCGAGAACGGTGCCACCACGGGCATCGACCGCGAGTTTGATGCCGTGAAGCTGCCCAATAGCACCGGCCTGAACGTGTCGGCCGAAAGCGGCACTGAGCGCCTGGCCATCAACGGCCTGCCCGCGCTGGGCACGGCTACCGTAACGGTGCCCCTGACAGTGGGGGTGCCCGTTGCGGGCTCCTACGCCTTTAACGCGGCCCAGCTGCTGAACCTGAGCACCACGCCCGTGTACCTGCGCGACAAGCAGACCGGTGCCGTAGTGGACCTGCGCACGCAGCCCAGCTACAGCTTCATGGTGAGCAACGCCTCGGCGCTGGTTACCGGCCGCTTCGAGCTGGTGTTCTCGCCGCAAGCGGTGCTGGCCACGGCTCCGGCCGCGCTGGCTGCCCAGGTGGGCGTGTACCCGAACCCGGCGACCACCACGGCCTTTGTGGAGCTGCCGGCCGCTTTGGGTCGCGTAGCCGTAGCGGCGGAGCTGATGGATGCGTTGGGCCGCCCCGTGCTGCGATTGGTGCTGCCCGCCCAAGGGGCCGCCGCGCACCGCCTGGCGCTGGGCACCCTGGCCACGGGCGTGTACACCCTGCACCTGGCCACCTCGGCCGGCGTGCTGGTGAAGAAGCTGGTGGTGGAGTAAGCGTTTGCCAATCCGGGGCTGCCTGCCGCGAGCGGGTGGCCCCAATGGCTATTTTTTTAATTGACTCATCCTGTGAAACCCATGTTCAAACACCTTTTCCTGGCTTCGGCCTTGCTGCTGGCCTTCGGGGCGCGGGCCCAGGCCCCGGCCAACGGCGGCCCCACGCCCACGGCGGCCGTGACGGCCGTACCCCTCGACGGCGGCGCCTCGCTGCTGCTGGCCGGCGGCCTGGCCTACGGCCTGCGCCGGCTGCGCCAGCGCCGCCGCGCCTAGCGCTGCCAGCGCTGCTTTGTTGTTTTGCCCGCGCCGCCGCGTTTGGGTTCCCGCCAGGGAGCCCGAACGCGGCGGTTGCTTTGGGAGAATGAGCGCGGGGGTAATTGCCAGGCAGCCGCAATGTGCTGGGTGCGGCCGTTATCAACGAGCGTGGCTCGGCCGAAATCCTAGGCCAACGCGGTGGCCAGCTGCCCGCCAAGTTGGTAGTGCTGGCGCTGCTCGGCGGCGCACCGAAGCAGCTTTCCGTACTTCTTGCGGCCGGCCTCCATCTGCAACGGGGTCAGCTCGTGGACCCATACCTGCGGCTGCTGACCTTTGGCGGGGCGCTTCTGCACGGCGATGAGCACGACGCGGTGGGCACCCAGCGCGTCGGCGTATAGGGCACCCTGGCGGTCGTAGCCGTACTTTTCCACCGTTTCGAGGAACTGCGCGAGGTCTTTGCAGCTGGTGGTTTTGAAGTCTACGAGGGTGCGGCGTTGCTTCTTGGGGCTGTCGATGAGCAGGTCGGGCCGGACCTTCACCGTGAGGCCGGTGGGCTCGTGGGTGGCGGTGTAGGACTGTTCGGCCTGGCCCAGGTAGCAGACGTGGCGCGGGTAGCGGTAGCGCTTGATGACGCGGGCCAAGGTGCCGGCGGCTTCGTATTGGCTGCGGTCCCGGCCGGCGGGCACCTGGGCACCGAGGGCGGCGTACTGTTCGGGTTCGAGGATGGCGCTGTGAAAGTGGGAGCCGAAAGTTAGCGCGGTGGCCATGTAGGGGCTGTTCATGTCGCGCTGGCGGCCCAACAGCTCGTCGGCCAGGTTGCTCAGGTCGGTATTGCTGACGAAGGGCAGGGCGCGGTGCTGCTCCTGGGTGATGGCGGGGTGGTGAGTGAGGTGGGTAAACATGGCGCTACGAAGTGAAAGCGGTGGGCTGTAGGGTTTGGTGGTTGCAGGGCTGGGGGTAGTGGCAGGAGCCGGCGGGGCACTTATTGAGGCGGGCGCAGTGTGGGGCGGGCGGGGTGCCTTCCTGCGGGGCCGTGCGTTTGGCGGGCCGCTTCTTTGCGGTGGGTTGCTGGGGATTCATGGGATGCTGGGAGTTGAAAGCTGGGAGCTAAAAGCAGGGGCCGCAACCGGTGGTGGCGGCCCTACCGGGTACGACCCCTGCGGTACTAGGCGGCTTCGGCGGTGGTCGAGGCGGGGAGTTGCTTGGCGGGGCGCTGCTCGGGCAACTGGTAGCCCTCGGGGATGCGGTAGCCCTGGAGGATGCGCGTGTCGGCCATGCCGGTCAGCGTTTCCTCGCGGTACAAGTCGAAATCTTCGGCAAACTCCTGGCGGGCCTGCACCTCGGCGGGGTCGGCGGCGGTGTAGCTGAACTCGGCGATGAAGTAGGTGGCGGGCTTGCCGTCCTTCTCGGTCTGCTTCTTGATGGGCGTAACGGTCAGCTCTACTTCGGTCAGGTTCAGGTCGTCGTAAAACAGGCTGGCGTTGAGCTTTTGCAGGTTCTCGACGCTGTAGCCGTGAAAGAGCACGGCGCACACGGCCCCGGACTGGTCGATGAAAAACAGCTCAGCCCACACCTTGCGGCCCATGTTCAGGATGTTATCCGAGAACACGCGCAGGGCGACGGGAATAAAGGTGAGGGTCTTGCCCAGCACCTCCTGGCCGTTGAGGTTGAACACGCCGGCTTTGAGGTCGGCGCGAATCTGGCGGGGGTGGCCGGGCAGGTACTTGAAGCGGCTGGTTTCGGTGACTTCGCCGGTGGCTTCATCCACTGAGGCGGTGAGATAGGCTCGGGTCGGGGTAACTGTTGCGGCTAGTGCGGCGGCGGCGCTGGCGGCGGTTCTGGTGGTGGTTGCCATTGGGGGGGGGGGGTTGGGGTATTGAAAATGTGGGGCCTGTTGTCGGCCGGCCCCATTGCCGTTGGGTTATTTGAATTGCTTGTCGTGGCAGAGGATGGCGCGGCCCACGATGGAGTCCTGGCCGCGGGCCGCGGGCTGGTGCTGGTACCAGAGGTAGGTAGCCAGCAGATTGAGGTAGGCCGGGTGGCGGAACTTGCCTTCGTCGTCAATTATCAAAATCAGCTCGGGGCTGAGGCGTACCACGTCGACCGTGCGGCAATCGAGCAGCTGGTACAATTCGGCCAGCTTGAAGCTGCGGCCGTTTGTGGGGCTGACCGGCTGCGGCTGGGCGCTGTGCGGGTCGAGCAAATGGGGCTGGTAAGTAGTAGCAGTACGGGGCATGGGTCAGGGGTTTTGAGGATTGAAAAGCAGGCTATTGGGGAGCGTAGGCCACGGTGCCGGGGTAAGCATGGGCGCTGGCGTGGAAAAGCTGCACGGCGGCGGCCAGGGCATCGTAGCAGCTGCGGCCGGTGGCGTGGTACTGGCTGGGGCAGCCGGCACCGGCCGGGGTGTGAATGGTGATGTTGTAGCGGGTGCCCTGGGCGAAGGCGTAGCCGCTCACCGAGCAGCCGGGCAGGGGAAAGCAGGCGGCGGCAACCTGCGGAAAGCTGGGAGCAAGGCAAGCGGGCATAGCGGGGGCAGAAGGGGCCCGCGCAACGATGGCGCGGGCCGGTGGCTACTGAATGGGGGTGCCGTACTTGGCGGCGTACTTGGCGCGGACGGCCCTTTCGGCTGCTGCTCTGGGCGAGGCACGGTAGGCGGCGGCAGCGGCGGCATAAGCGGCGCGGGCGGCCTGACGGTGGCGGGCAGCTGCTAAGAGCTTGCGGAAGCGGCCTGGGCCAAACTCATTATCCCGTACCTCCCACAAAGCCCGGTCGGCGTAGTATTTGACCGACTGCGCGCGGGCCAGCACCTCGTAGGGCGTGAGCTGGACCGGGGCCTGCATGGTGGCCGCCCCCACTGCGGGAGCGGCCGGGGCGCATGGGCTAAGCAGCATGAGCCAGCTCGGAAGCGCGGACGTAGCAGCACCCGCACTGGCCTAGCGCGTCGCGCCCCTCCTGGCACACCACGCACACGATTTCGGGGGCCTGCTCCTGTGCTGGGGCCCCACTGAATGCCTGCTCTGCCGCCGACAACACGCGGGCGGCGTGGCCCTCGGCGGCCTCCGCCAGCATGACCGCGCCGGCGGCCTGCTCTTTGGCGGCCTGCGCGTAGTGGGCCACGGCTGCGGCGATGGCGGCAAAGGGGCACGAAAGGCCGCATGAGAAATAGCCTGCCCAACCGTACTCGGTGCCGGCCTGAGCGACGAAATAGTGAACCCCGAACTGCGGGCGGCTGACGGGGCCGGTGATGCTGACGTGGACGCCTGCGGTATGAAGTGCGGGACCACACCAGGCGGCGGCGGCCAGCTCTGCGAATTGAAGATGAGTAAACATGACCTGTAAGTGATAGGTGGTGTGCAAATGCGGTGCTGGCCGGGCCCAACCTGCTCCGCAAGCGCGTGGCGCGCAAGCCTCTCTTGCGCTACTATACAAATATACGCAAAAAGGTGGAATAAGTACGCTATTTTACAATAAATAATGAGGAAATGTAGAAGAAAATACAGGCAAAAGTAGTATCTTTGAGTATGAGAAATGTGCAAAAAACAGTGGTGGCTGTGGTGGGAAGCCGGCGCGTGACAAGCTGCCCCGCGCTACTGGCCCGCCTTGATGCCCTGCTGGCCGCTGGCGAGCTGCACCAGGTGGTGAGCGGCGGCGCGGCGGGCGTGGACCGCATGGCGGCCAGATGGGCGGCCGGCGCTGGCGTGGCACTGCTGGAAATGCTGCCCGACTACCGCGCCCACGGCCCGGCCGCGCCGCTGGTGCGCAACGTGGCGATAGTGGCAGCGGCCAATGTGGTGATGGTGGTGTGGGACGGGCAAAGCCGTGGCACTCTGGACGCCGCCCGAAAAGCCGCCAAGCTGGGCAAGCGCGTGGAATGGCTGGGCGCACCCGCGCCAAGCGCGGCACCAGTGCCAGGCGGGCTGGGCCTGTGAGCCCACCAGGGCCGGCGGTGGTGGCCACCCCTGACGGTGGCAGCTGCGCACGGTGTAGTGGCTGCTGGCGCAGGGGACCCCTACGGGGCAGACCCAACAAAACACTAAATGCCCTTGGCCAGGGGGCACGGGGGCCGGCCGTGAGGCCCCCGGTGCGCGCGTAGCCGCACCATGCGCCCGAAGGGCACCTTATGAAGGTGTAGCGGCCGGTTTACGGCTGCGGAGCCCGAGGCAATGCAGAGTGAAACGGAGCATATTTCGGGGGTGCGGGGGACTCCCCGCTGGACACACGCCCGCAGGGCACCTAATTCAGCCAGGGGCCGCTGCTGCCGCTGTGGGAGTCTGTGCTTCATCTAGCCGCGCCCTGGCTTTGCTTCCGCCGAAACTGACGTTACTCCAGCGGGCTTCAGAATTGTGCGTGGGACACGGCCAGTGCCCCAAAGGGGTCTCCCGCGCATGGGAGATGCTGACCATCGGGAAGCGGCGACCTTGCGCATTGGCAACCTGAGCCGGTGCGGTGGGCTAGCGTCTGGTTAGGGCAGCGAGAGGCCGGCCGAATGAAGGGACGGGCTGCCGGCAAGCGGAGGCACGGAGCGCAGTCCGGCCGCTCGGCCCGGAATGAGGTGGGCCGGGGCGTGGGTTTGCGGTAGGGGTAGCTGGCTGACCAACGGAAAGCGTGCTGCCCCGCTGACGGTGTTTCTGCTGCTTCCGCATGACCAGTGGCGGGTTGGGAGAGGCTGGCCGACTGTCGGGAGGCGGGCCTGCCCCGGAGGGGTCCCCGGTGGCATTGGTAGGGGCGGCTGGCTGACCATCGGGAAGCGTGACTCCCCGTTGGCGGTGGTGCTGCAGCTTCAGTGCATCAGGAGTGGGCGCGCAGCCAGAGCGCGGGACGGGGCGCAGCGGCGGGGCGTAGGGCCCATAGTGAGCGATGGAACGACCAACGGGAGAGAGGGAGAGAACGGAGGGCTCCGTAGCCCCGATGCGAAGCCGCGGCCGGCGCGGGCGATGGGCATTGGTAGGGGCTGGCTGCGCCTTTTCCCGGCGCTGCCTGACCCGTTGCCGGTCTGTCACTGGGGAGTCGCTGGGTAGCTGCAGAAGTGCGCAAGGGATGGGAAGGGCGCGACCAAAGGGAGCGGTGCGCAGCACGGAAGCGCAGCGGACCCCTGGACAGCCCGACCCCGGAGCGACCATCGGGAGCGGAGGGGGTGCGCCCAAAATAATCCTATCAGTGGAATCTTATAAAACAGTCAGACTTAATATGCGCTTTAGCGTAAATTTGTAGATAAGCGCAATTCACCTTTTAGACTTTTGTAAGCCATGCTGTTCAGTAGCTCAAAACTTGGCCACATCGGCCAGATAATCAGTACCGGTGCGGTCTGGGAAATCGGTACTTCGGCCTTCACCCCTCCTACCGCGAACGAGATTGAAACCTTCGTGCACGTCGTTATTCAGGTAGTGGTGGGGATTGTGACAATTTATGCGACCGTGCGCAAGATGTTCCAGAAGCCAGAATCGGTGGTGAAGCTGCCGGCCGTGGGCTCGGTTGTGGCACCGCCTGCGCCACCTGCAAGTGCTTCCGTTGCGGCCTCCCCTACCGACACTGCTCATGTCGCCGAGTAAGCCCGCCGTTAGAGTCGCTCCTAGGGCGGTGCGAGTGGCACCAAAGCTAATGTCCGCTGGGCTGAAGGTTCAGGCGGCTCGGCTGGCTCAGGCTGTGCCTGCCTTGCGGGAGGCTTATAGTCAGGCGCTGGCCCGCTGGGTCGGGGACCCGGTGCTGCGGCTGTTGGCGCTGCCCATCATCACCGAGTGCTACCGGAGCCCGGAGCGTCAGGACGAGCTGTACAAGCAAGGACGCAGTAAGCCGGGGCCTATCGTGACTTACAAGCGTGGGGGCGAGTCGAACCATAACAAGCTGCCCACGCCGGCACTGGACGTAGCCTTTCTGCTGCCTGACGGGGAAGTGTCGTGGTCGGGGCTGCTGCTCTCCAAGTTTGCCCGGTTGATGAAGGCCGCCGATGCGCGGGTGCATTGGGGCGGTGACTGGCCCAAGTTCAAGGACAGGCCGCATTTCGAGGTTGTGGGCTAACCCTATACCTTCTTTTTTCTTCAACTTTTCAACTCTTTTCACTCATGAAGCTCTGGCAAATACTTGTACACGCGGCCGTCAATGTGATTTTACAGCTCGTGGATAAGAAGCGTGACCGGGCCGGCAAGTAGCCGAGGCCTGCACCACCATAAACAACGGGGCCAGCTGGCCGGGCATGATGTCCGACTGGCTGGCCCCGTTGTTTAATTGCCATCCTACAGCATACCTACAGGCTGTAGAATAGCTGCGTCAGCAACGACTTTTGAAGGCTTTATCGTCTTTTTAGTCCTGTTACGTGCTGCGTTGATGTGAGCTTGTACGTGCTCAGCAATGGCCTTAGCCATTAAGGGCGGCACTGCATTCCCAATTTGGTTGTACTGCGAGAGGTAGTCTTCAGCCTCTCGACCGCGCCGAGCCAGCAGCTTGCTGGAAACTTGGGTGCGCTTGCCTTGAAAGCAATAACTGTCTGGGAAAGACTGTAGCCGGGCAGCCTCACGGGCGGTGAGGTTGCGAGGCTGCATTGGGTGAATAAATGTCGAGTAGAATGAAGCAGGTATGGTGTGAGAAATCATATCTGGCCTCAAGTGCCGATGGTTCGAATGGTAAGCAGCCTCAGAGAGTTGCACACTGTTGCTGCGCTCTCTTACTCGGTATAGCTCATCCATGTCCTCGATTTTTGTTCCCGCTTGGATTTGCCGAAACCGCTCAACTACCCGCGGATGATGGTGCATTGCCGCGTGGTTATAGAGAACTTTATTGTCTCCGCGTGCCCATTGCTGGTACTCGGTAAGGGGCTGGCTAAGCCGCCCATAGGACTGCCGCTCGGAGCCCTCTCCAGCTTGAATCTGCGGTAAGTCTGATAGAGCCTGCCAAACGGTGATAGCAGGCTTTAGTGGCTCTAGGTCAAGCTCATTCTGCCTAGCCACAGTAAAATGCTGTTGCTTAGGAGGACCTAGTGGCCCGTACAATGACCCTACGATAAAAACGCGATGGCGCATTTGGGGAACACCAAAGTTGGCTGCATTTAGTTTCCATACCTGAACATGGTACTTCTCTTGAAACTGCGCCTTTATGATGTCTATAACCTTCTCGCCTTGAGCATTCTTCCTAGTTAGAATACCACTCACATTCTCCATGACGAAAACGTCTGGCTGTAGTGCATTTACCCAACTGGCAAAATTGAGGAAAAGAGTATTACGCGGGTCGTTGGGGTCCTTAGCGGGGCCAGCGTTGCTAAAGCCCTGGCATGGCGGGCCTCCGATAATTACATCTGGCTGGGTAGTACCAGTGGCAGACCTCATCGTGTTTGCAACCTTGAATTCCCGTATATCTTCCTGAATGACTCTAGTGCTTTTACCATGATTGTGCCGAAGCGTATCAGCGGCCCACTTATCATGCTCCAAGCACGCCCGCACATCATAGCCAGCCATGCGGAAGCCCTCACTGAATCCCCCGGCTCCCGCAAAGAAGTCTACAACAGATAACTTAGCCATTTTTCTACAGTATTGCCTCAGCAAAGGTCGGAAAGTAACGGTAAACTTGCTTATACTCCAACACATCCTCTGGCCGCAGCAGAGGCGTAAGCCTTTTTTCGTTAGGCTTCGGTGGGAGAATGTTGCCGTCCACGTCGACATCCGTGTGCAATACAGAGTCAAGCCAGCTAATCTCCTTAAGCGTTAGCGAGGGAGTATTGATATTGAATGGCATAGCTCCGCTCCTGATGAATGGTAAGTTAGCAGAGTTGATTGATGATAGGATGCCGGCATGGTCAGCGCTCAAATCGGTAATAATCCAGCCTATCGTCAGCATAGGCACGCCATCCTGGTACCGAAAATTCATTACTTGGTGAGACGATACGCGTTCGCCTACCGGAGCTGCTCCATTGCGCTTAGAAATTGTATCCTTTACCTCAGTATCTAAGATATGATGGCAAAGCTTTATCAACTCGTCGGTAGAAAGGTTGATATTCTGTGTACCAGGAGGAATATTAGTGCGACTAAGCCAGTGCTGAAGCCTCTTAAAACGAAACTCCTTGGTGCTCCCGTTGAAGCTACTTGGCTTTTCATCAGCCTTGACGTTTACTGAAATCATGACAAGTGAACCAGGTAGGGCTTTTTGCATTACGATACCCAAGTCACTTATATAACCATCTGATAATCTTCCATCATAATCCAGCCACACGACGGTCTTAGCAGCCCAATAATCAGCTAATTCGCCAAGTCTATCTGCGGCAGTGCCGTATTGTAAATCAATGCAGGAAAAAGGCTTATTGAACTCGAACCTGTTTTGTACATCATCATCATCTACAACACCCGCATCTTTTTCAATACTGCACATATTGGTAATCCCCAAAGAACGATGGAACAACACAAAGTCAGTGAAGAAAATCGAGCCGAACCCGATGTACGAATAGGTGTCAATCGGAGCAAAGGGGGTTAGTCGGCGCATTAACTCGCATATCATTTTGCGCTCAATAGCCTTCGCTGGGCGGAGACTATAATTTACGAATTCGTAGCTAGCCATTACTTCTACTGGACTTCATTCTCATAGAAATACTCGAAGGTCCTTTGCCCAACCTCAGGTAATGTGTTGACATTAAGCACCTTCTTAACCCGGTCAATCCTAGTCTTGGATTCCTCGTACCTGATGACCTGTTGGCTTTTCTTTTGCTTAGCCATCTGTTCCTTTGGTGCTTCGAATTGAGCAGCAATTTGCGGCGAGTCCTTGTTTATGGTGGATAATGCCACGACTTTGGTTTTAGCTATTCGGTCGTGAAGCGGTCTGTTTTCCTCGGGGTTATCCGCTTCTCGTTCTTTTTTAAGGTTGTTAAGAAAGCTGATTACCGGGCGCATCATTTCAATCATCTTAGCCCTTATTCCTTGGTATAGCTTTGAGTCCATATCCATGGAATTTTTTGTCGTATTCCATGGAAGAAGCGAGGCGTCAACTGATGAGATGAAAACGTAGCCACGGAACCGCTCATACTGGTCGTGGTAAATCGGACCACCATCAGACTGCCTACCGGTCCACCCACTCACGGGGCTTTGGTCAGGACCAGTGCCCGTAACTAAACGGTCGTTGCAGAATATATACCACCCTCCATCTGCCAGCACTGGGTCACCTACACCAACGATATATCTTACACTGACCTCAACATCCTTGCCCATCTTATCCATGATGGGAATTGACTGCTCGAAATAACCGCTTGTAAAATCTGGCGAAGTGAGTATTTCTAAAGGCCTTGCAGATAGTCGCTGACCATTTACACCTATCGTTAGTCCCTTTTGAATGTTATAAACATTTTCATTTTCAATTTCAACCGATAGGTTAGTAATAAACTTAGGATTTCCAAATTGTCCCGCCACATCTGGCAATAAATTGGTAATGCTAATCCGAGTGCCTTGCTCTCCAGCTGCCACTGGGGGGGCGTCCTCATCATAATCCGACATTGTGAACTTCCAGTCTGTTTGTTCAGCCCACTCATTAACGTCTACATTTAGGGTAAATGCGTTGGTGCGTGTCCTTGATACTATAGAGAAATTATTGCCTAACTTGAACAGAGCGCGCTTCATTCCAATCCCGAACTGTCCTAATGAGCCCGGCGTTTTATCCGCCTTTGACGAGCGGCCGAACCGAAAAGCATAATTACGCGCGGTTTCTACTGTCATTCCCCCGCAGTTATCCTCAATGATAAACTCTTGTGGATTGGCGGTAATGGTAACTTTCAAAGCCTCATAATCGAATTCGCTTAGCAGTACCTCTGCGTCTTCCTTCACTGTGGCATCACGCTTTTCAAGCAACATGCGTGCTGCATCAACTGAATTATCAACTAAATCACCAATAGCATCCCGTAGAGAAAGGTCGCGAACGAGCATGGTGATGAATAGTTCTTTGGTAGGACTTGCATCAATCCTAATTATAGGAGCTTGCTCACCTTGTACGGGCATAGCATCTGAGTCTTCCGTTGGCATAGTTTTTTGGTTTATTCGTTGATTATGAGAAAAGCAAACTATTAAGGAAAACTCTGCCTTTATGACCTATGGCAGAGAATGGAATTGGGCGGCTTGCTCGCCTGTCACAGACCGAGCGCAGTGCTTTAATGAGCACGATTCGGAGCAAAGACACTAAGCCTGAAATGCTGGTGCGTCACTACTTGCACGGTTTGGGGATGCGCTATAGATTGCATGACACCAAGTTGCCGGGCAAACCTGACATTGTGTTGCCTGGCCGTCGAGTAGTAGTCTTTGTGCAGGGTTGCTTCTGGCACTGGCACGGAGACGCCTGCGGCATCCGACCAGGCAAACCACGCACCAACCGAGCGCAGTGGGAGACTAAGCTTCAAGGCAACGTAGCTCGTGATGAAAAGCACCGTCTGGCACTGCAGGCAGCTGGCTGGCGCGTACTGGTAGTCTGGGAGTGCGAGCTTAAGAGGGGCGTGCGTGGAGCCACTCTGCACCGGCTGACAAGCGAAATCACTGCAGCTGACGACCTTCCCCCACTGGAAATACATTAGCCCAATTGTTGTATCAGAGCTGGTGAACGAGATACTATGAGCTGCTCTGCCTCCAATGGCCTCACTCAGATACCCTCCACCATGTTCAGGCACTTCATGCCGTAATGGGCAAAAATGGCATTGGTGCATGGTAGAAACGCGGTAGAGGGGTATTAAGCAGTCGCGCATAAGTAATGATGCATAGGATTTCGCCTGGCTCCCCCTCTTTTTTGGAGAGGGGGCCGGGGGGTGAGGTTGACGGCCGCGCCGATTGCACGTTTACTTTTGCACGAGTGCTTATCTGGAAGTTAGGGCCAAGATACGTGAAGTGTCTACAACTTAATACACCATCAACTGCAGGTGTTAAGCAAAGCCAATCATGAACGCATGGCGGTTTCCTCTACAACTGGTGCTTTGCTCCCCGTTATATCAACTCGGAATTCACCACACATCCTTCTAACACTACCCCCTCGCTTCCTACCTTGCGTTCACGAACTGAGGCCAGATGTAATGAAAGTCACCCTATACAGGCCGGGCCAAAAGCCTGAAGATGTCCCGGCTGCGGCATTTACAACCCATCTCGAAAGTAGCCAGATAGTGCAAGATGTCGAACACGCGGCGAGGCTACTGGAGTGTACGCCTAACTTGGTTGATGTATTGGCTTGTGGGGTTGGCTACATAGCATATTCAATATTTTATTACGAAGGGGAGAGCAATTCAACTGCAATGGAGGCTGTGGCAGCAATCAGTGGCACAGAGCTAGACCTAACCAATGAGGACGAGGTATTGCAAGGCCCCGTGCTGATAGTTGTAGCCTGAAATCCGGGACTGAAAGCTTAATCATGGCGGTGCTGCAGGTGAAGGCCGCGGCCCTCGAATGACTGTTGGAACTGGGCAAAATCGTAGGCGACGAAGGCCACGCCGCCGGCTTGCTTCAGCTCGTCGAGAAACTGCTTCTGGTCGTCGCGCAGAGTGTCGCGACCGGCTTTGACTTCGACGCCGACGAATACCCCGTCAGCGAGGCGGAAGCCGATGATGTCGGGCACACCGTTGCAGCCCTGGGGGTTCTTCCGCCAGCGGCCGGTTTGCTGTTCGTAAATGCCGCTGGTGTTCTGGCGCCATACTTTGAAGCCGTGCTTGGTGAGGTAGGCAATGATGGCGCTGGTTATCTCGCCGGCTTTGAGGGTGCCGAAGTCCAGCGGCAACTGGTCGTGCTTCTGAGCTATCATGGACGGTACTTTTCCATCAGGTGGGCATTCTCGGCGCGGTGGCGTTTGTCGATAAGCTGCTGGGCCTCGGGGCTGGCCTGCCAGGATTTGCGGGGCTTGCGCTCGGTGGCTTTGCGAACCTCGGCGCGCTGCTGCTCGGCTTCCTGGGGGGTGATGAGGCCGCGGGCCTCGCGGGCCTTGGTGATGGTGAGCTTCTGACGCAGGGCCTCGGCGTTGGGGTGGTCGGCGGGTATTTGCTGGGCCACGTTTTCGAGCATTCGCGGGGCGGTGTCGCCCAACAGCTTCACGTCGGCGGCCTGGGTGCTGGCCCCGGTGGCTTTCTGGTCGAGGTGGCGGTTTTCGAGGTAAGCCGCCTTGCGGGTGAAATACTCGGCGATTAGCCGGTAGAGGGTACTCACGTCGAGCGACTGGTAGAACTTGGTGCCGTTGGTGCGAGCCTCCTTTAGCGCCAGAATTATATCCTTCAGGCTGTCGTGGGTGTAGGTATGGGCCAGCGTGTCGGCCAGCTCCAGAATGTCGGCCGCGTCGGGCTTGTCGGGCACGCGCAGCGAGTCCATGAAGGCGCGCAGCACGACGACCAGCAGCTTGGTCAGGACCGTTTCGCCCAGGCGGTGCCGAAGCTGGAACAGCTTGGGTGCGGCCACAGCCTGGGCCACGGTGAGGCCCACCGATACCTCGGCCAGTAGGGCGCGGGCCTCGGGGTTTGGGGTGCTGGCCAGCTCACGCATCGTACTTGGAGCGGTAGCCAGTTGGAGCAGGCCGTGCTCCGGGGTCGGGGCTGTGCTGGCCAGGCTGGTGCTGGTGGGTTCCGGGGGCGAGTTTAAGGCGGTTGTCAGCTGCATCATTGAGCATGAATTTTTTGGAGGTGGCTACCCAATCGCGGCGCAGGGGCGGCAGGCCGGTTTTCTTGTCGCGCCAGTTGTCGATGAGCTGGTGGTAGTGGCGCAGGTCGGCCAGGGCGTAATCGGTGCCAGTGAAGGCGGCGGTGAAGGCCTCGAAATCGTAGAGGGCCGACTGGCGGAAAGGCAGCTCGGGGAGCGGCGCGCGCCGGCGCGTCTCGTTGGGGCCGGCGGTGGCAGCTGCGCGGATGGTGTTGGCCTGCACCCCTTTTTTCTTTGGCGCAACTTTCTTTTTTGGGGCTGCGCCTGGGTCGTCGGCTGGTAAGTCGGGGTTGAAAACCTCCGCCTTTGAAAGCCCTTCGTTGGGAAGCGCCGCAGGCCCCTTCTTTTTTTTTGCAGTGGCGTCGTCGCCGTTTACTACTACACTGTTTAAGACTATTGTTTTACTTACTATAGTGTCTTGGGCCACTTCTGGCCCCGATGAAACGTCTATCGGGGCCACTTCTGGCCTAAGTGCTTGGGCCACTTCTGGCCCTGGTGGGGGTGTTTTATCTAGGCCACTTCTGGCCTCGGTGGGTGGTTTTACCTGGGCCACTTCCGGCCCGGATAGAATGGACATGTAGCAGCGGCTGTCGGTGTGCTTGGACTTGCTGGGCTGGTAGGTGAGCAAGCCCCAGGCGTCGAGGTCGCGCAGGGTATCGCGGTAGGTGTGGCGGCTGCCGATGCGGGCGGCCTTCATCGTGGCGTCGTGGTCCAGCTCTATGGATTCGGGGAAGCGCTCGGCGTTCCACTGGTGGAATAGAGCCAGGTACAGGCTGATGTGGAGCGGGCGGCTGGCGGGCTGGGCCAGCAGCCACTCGTGGGCGGCGCGGGTGTGTTGGATGTAATTCACCTGCGTTCGTGGTCGGCAATGAATCGGAAGAACAGTTCGGGTATTTCGGGCACTAGGGCGTTGCCAGCGGCTTTGAGGGTGTTGCGGGCCCAATGGCGCGGGTCTTTTTGCCGGTGGCCCGAATCTGCTGGCGCACCTGCTTCATCTCGGCTTCCGTCAGGTCGCACCAAGTGGCTGGGAAGCCCATCATCTCTAGGACAAAGCGGGGGTTGAGTAAATACCCATTCCATGCGGTGGTCGTCTCCGGCAGCAGCCGGTTCGTGATTTCCGCTGCTAAGCCGGGGGCTTTCGCCTTCCGCAGGCGGGACGAGTAGGCGGCTGGGTTGGCCGCGTCGTTGGCTATCGGGGTCGGGAGCAGCTTCACGGCCAAGGCCAACGGCATCCCGCCCTGGGCATAGGGCCGGCGTCGGTTGTATTGGCTGTCGGTGGTGGGCGTGGGCAATAATCCAAACCCGGTCGCGCCGGTGCGGGGCGTCGACGGCGCAAGCTGGAAGTACAAGCGGCCAGACTTCAAAACCTTCGGCTTCCAGGTCAGCCAGCACACTTTCGAGGCCCAACGTGAGGTGTCCAGCAACGTTCTCACCAAGAAACCAGCGGGGCCGGCACTGTGCAAGAAGCCGACGCACTTCCGGCCAGAGCCAACGGTCATCTGCCGCGCCTCGGCGCTTCCCGGCATAGCTGGCGGGCTGGCAAGGGTAGCCAGCGGAAATAATGTCAACTCGGGGCGGGTGGTGGACATCGTAGATGCTCAGGTACTGGTGGGCGTGGGGAAAGTGCTTGCGGCTAACCGCGTTGCAGAACGGGTCTATCTCGCAGGTCCAGGCGGTGCGAATGCCGGCGCGCTGGGCCGCTAGGGCAAAGCCACCGATGCCGTTGCAAAGGGCTCCGTGCGTCAGGTCGGCCGGAATCATGCGGCGGCGCGGTGGTAGCGGCGGGGGTAGGCATCGAGGACAGACCGGCGGAAGCCCCAATCCTTCTCGTTGAGGCGCACGCCGGCAATGCGGCCGGAACGGCGGGCGCGTAGCAGGGCTTCCGCACAGAGTCCGATGTACTCGGCGGCGGCTTTGGTGCTCAGCACCTCGTCGGGTTTGGTGGTGGTGGCCAGAACGCGGGCTTGCTCGGCGGCTTCGAGGCGGGCCAGTCGGGCAGTAATTTCCTGCCAGTCGGCCGCGGATAGAATAACGGCGGGCTGCATGGCTATTCGGTGGCTGCGAGTTGGCGGGTGCGTTCCTCGGCCTGACGTCGCCGGGTGAATTCTGCCTCGGCTACTTCCAAAAAGGCCTCTACCACCTCGCGGCGCTGGCTCCGGCCGTGGATGGTCTGGTAAATTCCGGCCCGGCTGGCTTTGATGCCCCTGTCAGTCAGAAGTTTGAGCACGTCCTTAACTGACTGATTGCGCGGTCCTAAACGGTCATAAATGTCGCGCAATGTGGGGGTGGCGCTTGTATTATGTTCCATGTTGTTTGTAATTGTGTATATTTGTAGTGGAAATCATTGCCACTGTTGGACAAAAATACACCCACTAAAGCGTAATACTTGCGCTTTTTTACAAAACATATGGAACAAGCCAACGCTGCCAGCAGCCGAATAGAGGCCTGGCTTACCCATAAAGGCCTGAATGCCAATTCTGCATCTCAGAAGCTGGGGTATGCGAATTCCAGCAAAATGTACAAAATTTTACAAGGCACCAGCCCTGGATTTGAAACACTGGTGGAATTCCTGAAGGTGTGGCCCGACCTGTCACCGGACTGGCTACTACTCGGTAATGGGCAGATGACTCGGGGTGAAGCAACTGACGCATCCCCCCGTTCCCTATCCCTGCAACAGGTGGTTCGCGGTGATAAGGTGGTCGTGGTGACCGTGGACGACAAAGGGAAGGAAAACACCGTGCTGGTGCCCATTCCCGCACAGGCCGGGTACTCGCTGGCCCACAATGAGGCGGTTTACCTGAAGCAGTTTGGTTCCTATAAAATCCCGGGGTTTGAGCGGGGCGAGTTCCGGGCCTTCGAGGTTGCCGGTGACAGCATGGCCCCGACTATTAATCACCGGGACGTGGTGGTGGCCTCGCGGGTCGAAGAGCTGCGCTTGTTGGAGCCAGGCGAAGTATATGTGGTGGTCACGGCCGAATCGGTGATGCTTAAGCGCATCAAGAATCGGCTGCGGTCGCACGACGTCGAAGTGATGCTGTATTCGGATAACGCCCACCGACTGCCCTACGGAATGGAAACCCGCGACATCATCCAGTTGTGGCGAGTGCGGGGCTATGTCTCCAGCTACATCCCGAGTGCGCCTGATGTGACGGTGGAACGGCTGTGGGAAGTTATCGAGCAGCTGGGCTTTGACCGGGGCGAGGTGCGGCGGCATTTAATTGAAAACGCCCCCTCTGACGCCCCCCAATGAAATAAGGATGCCGCTACCCATTGGGTAAGCGGTTGATAATAGAGTGTTTACCGTGCCTTTCGGAACTGTGGTTTAGTCACCCTACGGACTACACAAAAGGCCCTCACAGCAATGTGAGGGCCTTTTTTCATTATGCGATTTGGCATTTCCGGTACAAACATCTTGTAGTTGATACGAAAAAAGGGACTTCTCCTCATCGAATCAAGACAGTAGCCGGGCCTGATGGGCGGCACTAATCAGGGCGGGGGCATTTTTCAGGGTGGCGAGCACGACTTCCTTCGCGGCCTGTTTCAATTCGTCTTTGCTGATATCGTGGGTTTCTTCGACGACCAACTCACCGATTGTCCTGAAAACGTGCAGCAGTGCTTTCCGCTTGGGCTGTTCGGCCCGTAGCTGGGCATAGGCGAGGCTGATTTGGGCGTTGATTTTCCGGTGGCGGGTACGAAACACCGATTCGTTGGCCACATGGGGCTGAATGGATTCGAGCAGCTCGACCAACGGCAGCAGCTTGGTAGCCGTGGCAATAACGGCCCCACTCAGGCGGTGGCGCCGGGTGTTTGCTGAACCAGCTTCGACTTCAGGAGTTGGAGGCGAGTTGTCGTAATGGCGGGCGTCGTCAACGAATGGTGCTTCCTCGGGAATGGATTGCGGGGAGCTGAAATGCATGCGTTGGTCTAAATATGTATTCGAAACCATCCAAGATACGCTATTGCCGGAAATTGCTGCTTACCAGAACGCCGGCAGGACCGGGATTCTTTGGCTTGACGTATTGACCAGACGCGGATTATTGCCGTATTTAATAGCTGCGGTTACGCACTCTTCTCGTTAAAGCGCCCCGGGGGATGTAGCGCGGACTTTGTAGTCCGCGCCCCGGCGCCGTTACAACCCCTAAACGGCGCTGACTCGCGGACTACAAAGTCCGCGCTACACTTTACTGCGTAACAGCAGTTAATAACAGAACCGTCCTATTAACGTAGCATCCTGACCATTTCCTGGCAATGCGGCAAATTGACTTTCCCGGCGCAAAGCACCTTCGGCTCTATGCCGCCTGGAACGATGCTGCGCTGGTGCGGGCCTTGCAGCAGGGAAATGAGGTGGCCTTTGCCGAAATCTATGCGCGCTACGGCTTGCTGCTCATTGAGCAGGCCTACCGGAAAGTGAATTCGCGCGAAGCGGCCGAAGAAATTGTGCAGGACCTGTTCACCGCCCTGTGGCACAAGCGCGCCACCGCCGATATTCAAAAGCTGCCCGAATACCTGGGCACGGCCGTGAAATACCGGGTTATCAACCTGATAAAAAGCAAGCTGACGCACGAAGGCTACCTGGCCTACTGCAGCACCCTGGCCAGCGAGGCCGACCACCGCACCGAGCACGACCTGGCCGCCGCCGACCTGGCCGGGGCCCTGCGCCGGGGCCTGGCCCACCTCTCGGGCCACACGCGGGAAGTATTTCAGCTCAGCCGCCTGGAGCACCAGACCGTGCCCCAGATTGCCGTGCGGCTCAAGCTCACGCCCAAGGCCGTGGAATACCACCTGACCAGGGCGCTGAAGTATCTGCGCGTTTCGCTCAGAGAATTTCTCGGTTTAGCCTTTTTCTTTTTATTGCAATAAATAATTGCCTGTCAACTATTTATTGCAATATAAAACCGTTTTTCAGACCTGATTCCAGTTTCTTGCTCGTCCTTTTTTAGGTTCAAGGCTAGGGTTGGACGGGCAATGGTTGACTATAGAGCCAGCACCCTTACGCAAGTACGGCCATGGACCAATCGGAATTTCGCACGCTGCTACACCGCTACCAGACCGGGAGCTGCACCGATGCGGAAAAGCGCCGCATCGAAGCCTGGTACACTGGCTTAGGGGCCGAGCGGCGGCTACAGCTTTCGCCCGATGAGCGAACGGCACTGGAAGCCACCGTGTGGCAGCGCATTGCCGACCGCACTATTCTATCCGCTGCTCCGGATGAGACTTCGCTGCTGTCGTCGCGGCCGGTAGCCGGCCGGTTTGGCTGGGCAAGCGTGGGCGTGCGCTGGGCCGCCGTGGCAGTTTTCGCGCTGGGCGCGGGGCTGGCAAGCACCTACTGGGGGCGCGGGCTGGCCAGTCGGCCAGCATCGGCACCGGCTGGGGTGGCTGAAGCCCGCTGGGTCGTTTATCGCAACAACTTGGCTCATGATACTCGGGTGGCCCTACCCGATGGCAGCGCCGTGACGCTGACCCCAGCCAGCCAGTTGAAATACCCGCGAGCATTTACCGGGGCCCGGCGCACGGTTTACCTCACGGGCGAAGCTTTTTTTGAGGTTTTTCACGATGACCACCACCCGTTTTCGGTGTATACCGAGCAGGTGGTGACCACCGTGCTGGGCACCACGTTTCGGGTGCGGGCCTACGCCGGGCAGGCCGAGGCGCAGGTGCAGGTGCGCACCGGGGCCGTGCGGGTGAGTCCGCGCACGGCCGGGGCCACCGCGTTGGCGGCTGGCGTGGTGGTGCGGCCCAACCAGCAGGCCGTGTACTCGGTGGGGCGCGGGCAGCTGCGGCGCGAGCTGGTGCCGCAGCCGGCGCTGCTGGCCCCGCAGGCTTTTGTGTTTGATGACCGGCCGGTGGCCGAGGTGCTGACCGCACTGCAAAAAGCCTACGGCATTGCCATTGAGTACGATGCGGCCGCGCTGCACCACTGCACCCTCAACCTGAGCCTGGGCCAGGAGCCGCTGTTTGAGAAGCTCGACATTATCTGCCAGACGCTGGGGGCTTCTTACGAGAAGGCCGACGGCCGCATTCTTTTTCATAGCCAACCCTGCCCGGCCGAATAGCCGGGTTCCCTTTCAGCCTCACTGCCTATGCGCTAACTGCCCACAATCGATTCCGGTACCGGCCCGGTCCGCGTTTCTGCCAAGAGCACGCGCCGGGCACCGAAGCCTGTTGACTGACACTGCTTTTATCTCACTTTTCCCACCACGTATGTTCACTTCACTACAATTCCCGCCGGTGCGGCGCCGCCCGCGCCTGGCACTTTTGCCGGGGCTGCTGCTCTGGCTGCTCTCCGGTATCAGCCCGGCCCACGCCACGGCGGCCCAGCCGGTGCTGGACCAACCCATCACGCTGCAAGCGCAGGACGAGCGCATGGCCAGCGTGCTGAGCAAGATTGAAACCCAGGCCAAGGTGCATTTTCAGTACAGCCGCCAGCTCATTGGGGCCAGCCGGCGCGTATCGGTGCATGCCGTGGGCGAGCCGCTGGCCCAGCTGCTGGATGAGCTGCTGGCTCCGCTGCACATCGACTATAAGCTGGTGAACGATGGCATTATCCTGCGGCCCGCCGTGGCTACGGCCACGCTCGCGGCCCCCGTGGATGCGACGGTGACGGGCCGCGTAGTGGACGAGAAAGGCACGGGCCTGCCCGGCGTGAACGTCGTTATCAAGGGCGGCACCGCGGGTACGCAGACCGATATGGACGGCAAATTCACGCTGAGCGTGCCCGAGAACAGTACGCTGGTATTTTCCTTCGTGGGCTACACGTCGCAGGAAGTGGCCGTGGGAACTCAAACAACTATCAACATCTCGCTGGCCCCCGATGCCAAGGCGCTGAGCGAGGTAGTGGTGGTGGGCTACGGCACCCAGCGCCGCCAGGACCTGACCGGGGCCGTGGCCCGCGTGGAAGGCACTGAAATCGTGAATCAGCCCGTGCAAACGGCCACCCAGGCGCTGCAAGGCAAGATTGCGGGCGTGCAAATCATCAGCGACGGCACGCCGAACTCGCAGCCCAAAGTGCGGATTCGGGGGACGGGCACGCTGCTGGGCGGGGCCGAGCCACTGTATGTGGTGGACGGCGTGCAAACCACCGATATCCGCAACCTGAGCAATGCCGACATCGCCACGATTGACGTGTTAAAGGATGCTTCGGCCGCCGCCATTTATGGCGTGCGCGGGGCCAACGGCGTGATTATCGTGACCACCAAGCAGGGCAAGCTGGGCAAGCCGGTGCTGAGCTACAGCGGCACGGTCGGCTTTAAAGAAGCGGCGCGCCTGGTGAAAATGGCCGACGCCGGCCAGTACACCAACTACCTGAAAGACACCTCCCCCACCACAGTAATCACCGACCCGGCCAATACCAGCTGGTACGACGAAATCCTGAAGCGCGGCACTTTCCAGAACCACAACCTGGCGGTTTCGGGCGCTTCGGAGAACGTGAAGTACTACTTCTCGGGTAACCTGCTGCAGGATGACGGCTTGCTCATCAACAACAAGTTTCAGCGGCTGACCATCCGCTCCAATACCTCGTTTGCGGTTTCAGAGAAGGTTACCATCAGCTCGCAGGCGTCGTTCAGCCACGCCGATACGCGGGATGTGAATATTGGCGCGGCTTATGGCAATGCTTACCGCGCGGCCCCGGTTATTCCGGCCAAAGTTGATGGCTTGTATGGCAATACTTCGTCGTTCGGCAACGTGGGCAACCCGGTGCTGGACATTGAGAAAAACGACAACAAATCCCTGGAAAACCGCTTGCAGGGCAACATCGGGGTTGACTTCCGGCCCATTGAGGGCCTGACGCTGCGTTCGGCCATCAACGTGGATTTGAACGCCGACAACCGCCGCGTGTATGACTACCAGTACCTCAACGACGGGGCCACGTTCATCAAGGCCGGCGGCGGCCAGCAGAACCTGCGCAGCACCCTGGCCGTGACGCAGGTGAACGGCTACCGCTACCTATGGGAGAACACGGCCACCTACCAGCGCAACTTCAACGAGAAGCACAACCTGACGCTGCTGGCCGGCACCGTGACCGAGGAAGGCCTGCGCAACCAGTTTTCGGGCAACCGCCGCGACGTGCCCGCCGACCCCGCCCTGTGGTACCTGAACACGGGCGACCCGAACTCGGCCGTGAACGACGCCGGCGCCGCCAAGGACCGCCGCCTCTCGCTGCTGGGCCGCGTCAACTACGCCTACGACAACCGCTACCTCCTCACCACCAACCTGCGCTACGACGGCACGTCGAAGTTCAACCGCGACCAGCGCTGGGGCTTCTTCCCGTCGCTGGGCCTGGGCTGGGTGCTCACGCAGGAGGAGTTTCTACGCGACAACAAAGTGCTGAGCTTCCTGAAGCTGCGGGCCAGCTACGGGCAGCTCGGCAACGACCAGATTCCGGCCGATACCTACATCCTGACGACTGATACCAACATCCCGTACGTGTTCAATGGCCGGCCGGTGCTGGGCAGTGCCATCCGGCAGATTAAGGACCGCGACGTGCGCTGGGAAACCACCACGGAGTACGACGCCGCCCTGGAATTCGGCTTCCTCGACAACCGCCTGACCGGCGAGGTGACCTACTACGACAAGCGCACCACCAACGCCCTGATTCCGGTGAACATTCCGGCCGTGTTCGGCGACTCCGATGGCCAGTACATCACCAACGCCGCCGACATTACCAACCGGGGCGTGGAAACCGCCCTGAACTGGCGGGCCGCTATCGGGGCCAGCACCGACTGGACCTACAACATCGGGGCCAACGTAACCTTCAACACCAACCGCATTGCCAACCTCAACGGCGGGCAGGCGCTGTCGGCGGTGAACATCAAGAACACCTTCGTCACGAAGTCGGACAACGGCGTGGCGGCCGGCAGCTTCTTCCTGCTCGATGCCATTGGCGTGTACCAGAGCGCCGACGAAATCACCAACTCGCCGCGCTCAACGTTCGGCACGCCCCAGGTGGGCGACCTGAAATACCGCGACCTCAACGGCGACAACGTGATTGACGGCAAGGACCGCAGCTTCTTTGGCTCGTACCAGCCACCGGTTTATTTCGGCATCAACGGCGGGCTGAATTTCCGCAACGCGGACTTCTCGTTCGTGTTTTCGGGCAACCTGAACAACAAGGTGTACAACGGCAAGAAGCAGCAGCGCACCACCAGCACCGATAACATCGAAGCCAGCTTCGCCACCGACCGCTGGACGACCAGCAACCCCTCAAACACCACCCCCGCCCGCCTCACCGACAACATGCCGGCCTCGACGTTCTTCCTGGAGTCGGGCTCCTACCTGCGCCTCACCAACCTGGTGCTGGGCTACACCCTGCCGGTGGCCGTGCTGGAGCGCGCTCACCTGGCCTCGGTGCGGGTGTTTGCCGCCGCCCAAAACGTGTTCACCGTCACCGACTACACCGGCTTCACGCCGGAGCTGCCCGGCGGCCCGCTCGATTCGGGCATCGAGCTGACCACCTATCCCACCAGCCGCACCGTGACCCTGGGGCTGAACGTCAACTTTAAATAACCTACGCCGATGAAATCCCAATTTTCCGCCCTTCCCCGCCGCGCCGGCACGGCCGCGCTGGCCTTGTCGCTGGCTTTGGTCAGCGGCTGCAAAGACTTCCTCGACGTGCCGCCGCAGGGCCAGCTCAGCGGCGACTCCATTGACCCCGGTACCGCCCAAAAACTGGTCGATGGCGTGTACAACACCATGTACCTGGGCGGCTTTGGGGCCGATGTGCACGGCCTGCAGTTCGTTATCCTCACCGATATTGCCTCCGATGATGCCGACAAGGGCAGCACGCCGCCCGACTACGGCGACGCCCTGGCCGTGGACAACCTGACCCTGACCTCGACCAACGGCAACATCGACAACTGCTGGCGGGGCTACTACCGCGCCATTTCCAGCGCCAACCAGGCCCTCGACAAAATCCCGCTCAGCACTTCTTCCGATGCGGTGAAAAACCGGCTGCTGGGCGAGGTGCGTTTCCTGCGCGGCTACTTCTATTTCAACCTGGTGCGCCTGTTTGGCGGCGTGCCCAGGCTTGACCGGGTACCCCTGCCTTCGGAAGCCAACAGCCCGCAGTTTCAGCAGCGGGCCTCGGCGGCCGACATCTACGCCCTCATCATCAGCGACCTGGAATTTGCCGCCGCCAACCTGCCGCTGAAGGGCGCCACCGACGTGGGCCGCGCCACCAAAGCCGCCGCCCAGGGCATGCTGGCCAAGGTGTATTTGTATCAGAAAAACTACCAGAAAGCCTTCGAGCTCAGCAATGAAATCGTGCAGGGCCGCTCGGGCGCTTATGGCCTGTTCAACTCCTACGCCGACATCTGGCGCACGGTGGGGGCCAACAGCAATGAGTCGCTGTTCGAGGTGCAAACCGGCATCAACGCGGCCTGCAACAACTCCGCCATTGAGCTGTACACCGTGAGCCAGGGCCCGCGCGCGGGCGGCCGGGGCGGCTGGGCCGATTTGGGCTTCGGCTTCAACAATCCCACCGCCGCCCTGGCCAGCGCCTACGAGCCCGGCGACGTGCGCCGGGCCGGCACCATCATCTTTATTCAGCCCACGGCCCCGGCCGGCCAACGCTCCACCGGCACCGTGCTCTGGGACGGTTTCCGCATCCCAAGCAAGGACTCGGTGGAGAACTTCCGCTACAGCTACAAGGCCTACCACAGCCGCACCCAGGAGCCCAACTGCGGCAACAACGACTACCTGCCCAAGAACATCCGGATACTGCGCTACGCCGAAGTGCTGCTGATTAACGCCGAAGCCGCCGCCCAGCTGGGCAACGCGGGGGCCGCCACCACGGCCCTCACCGCCGTGCGGGCCCGGGCCGGCCTCACCCCCAGGCCCGCTACCGTGGCCAACATCTGGCAGGAGCGCCGCGTGGAGCTGGCCATGGAGCACGACCGGTACTTCGACCTCGTGCGCCAGGAAAGCGTGACGGCGGGCCGCATCGTGCCCATTTTCGCCGCCCAGGGCAAGACGTTCGTGAAAGGCAAGCACGAGATTTTTCCGATTCCGCAGCCGCAGATTGACCTCAGCGGCGGGCAGCTGACGCAGAATCCGGGGTATTGATTTTTTTTACCGCAGAAGACGCAGAGGCTTCTGCGGTAAAACTGACCTTCAACTATGAGCGCCAAAATCACTCTCTTATTTCTGCTACTACCCGGCCTCCTCCAAGCCCAGCCGAAGCCCGCGCCCAAAAAAGCCCCGACCAAAACCGTCGCCTTCGACCCGCGCCAGCGCCCCCGCAACCTCACCGACGACCAGCTGCTGGACCTGGTGCAGCGCCAGACGTTCCGGTACTTCTGGGACTTTGGCCACCCGGTTTCGGGCATGGCGCGCGAGCGCAGCAACGCGGCCTACGACTACGGCAACGAAGTGGTAACCACCGGCGGCACCGGCTTCGGCATCATGGCCATCATCGTGGCCGCCGACCGCAAGTGGATAACCCGGGAGCAGGCCGCCACGCGCATCTACAAAATGGTGCGCTTTCTGGAAAAGGCCGACCAGTTCCACGGCGTATTTCCGCACTGGCTGAACGGCGCGACGGGCAAGGTCATCCGCTTCGGAGCCAAGGACGACGGGGGCGACATCGTGGAAACCTCTTTCCTGATGGAAGGCCTGATTTGCGCCCGCCAGTACTTCACGGCTGAAACCCCGGTGGAGCGCGACCTGCGCAACCACATTGGCTGGATGTGGGAAAACGTGGAGTGGAACTGGCAAACCCAGGGCGGCCAGAACGTGCTCTACTGGCACTGGAGCCCCAACAACGGCTGGAGCATGAACCACCAGATTCACGGCTGGAACGAGGGCCTGATAACCTACGTGCTGGCCGCATCGTCGCCGAAATACGCCATCGACCGGCCGGTGTATGACCAGGGCTGGGCCGTGGGGCCGGAGTTCAAAAACGGCCGGGAATACTATGGCATCAAGCTGCCGCTGGGACCGGATTTGGGCGGACCATTATTCTTCACGCACTACTCCTTCCTGGGCCTGAACCCCCACGGCCTCAAGGACCCGCACGCTGACTACTGGCAGCAAAACCAGAACCACACGCTCATCAATTACGCCTACTGCGTCGATAACCCCAGGAAATTCAAGGGCTACGGCCCCAACTCCTGGGGCCTCACCGCTTCGGACAGCTACCAGGGCTACGCCGCCCACAACCCCAGGGAGGATTTGAGCGTGATTTCGCCCACCGCCGCGCTCTCGGCCTTTCCCTACACGCCGGAGCAGTCGATGCGCGCCCTCAAGCACTTCTACTTCGACTTGGGTGATAAAATCTGGGGCGAATACGGTTTTGTCGACGGCTTCAGCGAGCAGCAAAACTGGTACGCCAAATCCTACCTCGCCATCGACCAGGGGCCGATTGTGGGCATGATTGAGAACTACCGCACCGGGCTGCTGTGGAAGCTGTTCATGAGCTCGCCCGATGTGCGGCGCGGGCTGGGGAAATTGGGGTTTGAGAGCGCGGCGGTGAAGAAGTAAGGCTATGATGAACGAACGGTGCTTGCGTCAACCTCATCCCCTGACCCCCTCTCCAAAAAAGAGGGGGCACCAGTTTTGCGGAAATAATAATCGTCAGGCTCCCCTCTTTTTTGGAGAGGGGCCGGGGGTGAGGTTGACGCGGACGAGATGCTTCGCGGTGCTCTGCCTGACGTTCTTATTGTTCAGCCCCACTATCCAAGCCCAAACCCCGCGCCCCACCTACTGCAACCCGCTCAACCTCGACTACGGCTACACGCCCATCCCCGAATTTGCCGCCGCCGGCCGGCACCGCGCCACCGCCGACCCGGTTATCACCCGCTACAAGGGCGACTACTACCTGTTCTCCACCAACCAGTGGGGCTACTGGTGGAGTCCTGATTTGAGCAGCTGGAAATTCATTTCCCACTCCTTTCTGCGGCCCGAGCATAAGGTGTATGACGACCTGTGCGCCCCGGCCGTGTTCGTGCTCGGCGATACGCTGCTGGTGTATGGCTCGACGCACAACAAGGACTTCCCCATCTGGATGAGCACCAACCCCAAAGCCAACAAATGGAAGGAAGCCGTGCATAACTTCCAGATTGGGGCCTGGGACCCCGCCTTTTTCCTCGACACCGACGGGAAGCTCTATCTCTACTGGGGCAGCAGCAACGAGCTACCGCTCTACGGCCAGCAAATCAGCCGCAAAACCTTCCAGCCCATCGGCGAAGCGAAACCGCTGTTCGGGCTCAATGACCAGCAGTTTGGCTGGCAGCGTTTTGGTGAATACTTGGATAATACCTTCCTCGACCCGTTTATGGAGGGGGCGTGGATGACCAGGTACAACGGTAAGTATTACCTGCAATACGGCGCGCCGGGCACCGAATTCAGCGGCTATGCCGACGGCGTGCAGGTGGCCGATAAGCCGCTGGGGCCCTTCACGCCGCAGCCGCACAACCCGTTTGCCTACAAGCCCGGCGGCTTCGCGCGGGGCGCGGGCCACGGCAACACTTTTCAGGATGCCTGGACCAATTGGTGGCACGTCTCCACGCTGGTGGTTTCCGCCAAAAACAACTTCGAGCGCCGCCTGGGCCTGTGGCCCGCCGGCTTTGATGCCGAGGGCACGCTCTATACCAACACCACCTTCGGCGACTATCCGCACTACCTGCCTACCGGCCCCGCCAATCACCTCAAGACCCAATTCACGGGCTGGATGCTGCTCAACTACCAGCGCCCGGTGCGGGTGTCGAGCACCCTCGGCGGCTACCTGCCCAACTACGCTGTCGATGAAAATATCAAAACCTACTGGAGCGCCGCCACCGCCAACCCCGGCGAATACCTCCAGACCGACCTCGGCAGCGTGAGCACCGTGCGCGCCATCCAAATCAACTATGCCGACCAGGACGCCGGCTACCTGGGCAAAAAGCCCGGCATCTACCACCAGTACCAGCTGCTCAGCTCACTCGACGGCAAGCGGTGGAAGGTGCTGGTCGACAAAAGCCGGAACCGCACCGACGTGCCCCACGACTACATTGCCCTGCCCGCCCCGGTAAAAACGCGCTACTTAAAGCTGGTAAACCTGCACATGCCCACCGGCAAATTCGCCATCAGCGGCCTGCGGGTCTTCGGCCTGGGCAGCGGCACCAAACCCCTGCCCGTACAAGGGTTTGTGGTGCTGCGCACGGAAAAAGACAAGCGCAGCGCCTGGCTAAAGTGGGCTCCCGACGACAAAGCCTACGCCTACAACATCTACACCGGCCTGGCCCCGACCAAGCTGTATTCCTGCATCATGGTGCACGGAGCCAACGAGTATTACTTCAAAGGCATGGACAAAGACCGGCCGTATTATTTCACCATCGAAGCCATCAACGAAAACGGCGTATCGACCCGCACGCCGGTGGCACTGGCCAGGTAATTTTTTTCGCACGGAGTTAAAGGAGGAAAATGGCGTTTCACCGAGTGAAATCCTGCCTCCGTCAAACTCCTTTTTCCTCCCTGTAACTCCGTGCGAAACGATATTCGCGCCAACTTCCAACTCTTTCCATGAAACGAATTATTCTCGCCGCCCTCGCCTTCACCCTCACCGCGCAGGCCCAGCAAAAGCCCGGCGACCCCAAAATGAAGCCCTACATCGACGGGCTGATGGCCAGGATGACGCCGGAGGAAAAAATCGGGCAGCTGAACCTGGTGTCCGTCGGCTTCGACGTGACCGGGCCGGTGGTGAGCAAGGACGTGGATGCCAACATCCGCAAGGGCCTGGTGGGCGGCGTGTTCAACACCTACACGCCCATTGCCGTGCGCAAGCTCCAGGAAATGGCCCTGAAGGAGTCGCGGCTGCACATTCCGCTCATGTTTGGGTACGATGTTATTCACGGGCACCGCACCATTTTCCCGATTCCGCTGGGGCTTTCGGCCAGCTGGGATTTGAAAGCCATTGAGCAGAGCGCCCGCATCGCGGCCGAAGAATCCACGGCCGATGGGCTCGATTGGGTGTTTTCGCCCATGGTCGACATTGCCCGCGATGCCCGCTGGGGCCGCATTTCCGAAGGGGCGGGCGAAGACCCCTACCTCGGCTCCCAGATTGCGCGGGCCATGGTGCGCGGCTACCAGGGCCCCACCAACGACCTCACCAACTCCACCAGCGTGATGGCCTGCCTCAAGCACTTCGCCCTCTACGGGGCCGCCGAGGCCGGCCGCGACTACAACACCACCGACATGAGCCGCCAGCGCATGTACAACGAATATATGCCGCCCTACAAAGCGGCCATCGACGCCGGCGTGGGCTCGGTCATGTCCTCCTTCAACGACATCAACGGCACGCCCGCCACCGCCAACAAGTGGCTGATGACCGACCTGCTGCGCAAGCAGTGGGGCTACCAGGGCTTCGTGGTGACGGACTATACGGCCATCAACGAGATGATGGAGCACGGCCTGGGCACCGAAACCCAGGTGTCGGCCCTGGCCCTGAACGCGGGCATCGACCAGGACATGGTGGGCGAGGTTTTCCTCAAGCACGCGGCCGAGAACCTCAAATCGGGAGCCGTGAGCAAGGCCCAGCTCGATGCCGCCTGCCGCCGCATTCTGGAGGCCAAGTACAAGCTCGGCCTCTTCCAGGACCCCTACCGCAAGGTGAGCCAGGAGCGCGCCGCCAGCACCCTGATGAAGCCCGAATTCATTGCCGCCGCCCGCGACATTGCCCGCAAGAGCCTGGTGCTGCTGAAGAATGAGCGCAGCGCCCTGCCCCTGAAGAAAACCGGCAGCATCGCCCTCATCGGGCCACTGGCCAACCGCCAGCGCGACGTGATTGGCAGCTGGAGCGGGGCCGGCGACTGGAAGCAGGCCGTGTCGGTAGAGCAGGGCCTGCGCGCCGCCGCGCCCAGCCTGAAAATCACCTACGCCAAGGGGGCCAATATTGCCGATGACGCCCAGATGCTGGAGCGCCTGAACGCCCACGGCGGCGACCTGGACCTGGACAAACGCGCATCGGAGGACATGATACGCGAAGCCGTGCAGGTGGCCCAGGCTGCCGATGTGGTGGTGGCCGTGGTGGGCGAGAGCCAGGGCATGACCGGCGAGGCCGCCAGCCGCGCCGACATTGGCCTGCCCGGCCAGCAGCTGGCCCTGCTCAAGGCCCTGAAAGCCACCGGCAAGCCGCTGGTACTGGTACTGATGAACGGCCGCCCCCTGGCCCTGCCCTGGGAAAACCAGAACGCCGACGCCATCCTCGAAACGTGGTTTGCGGGCACCCAGGCCGGCAATGCCATCGCCGACGTGCTGTTTGGCGACTACAATCCCTCGGGGAAAATCACGGCTACTTTCCCGGTGGCCGTGGGGCAGGTGCCCATCTACTACAACCACAAAAACACCGGCCGGCCCTACGCCGGCGTGAAGCTCGACAAGTACAAGTCGCGCTACCTCGACGTGCCCAACGAGCCGCTCTATCCCTTCGGCTTCGGCCTCAGCTACACCACCTTCACCTATGGCAAGCCCACGCTCAGCAAAGCCACCATCGGCCCCGCCGAAACGCTGACCGTGAGCGTAACCGTGCAGAACACCGGCAGCGCGGACGGTGAGGAAGTGGCCCAGCTGTACCTGCGCGATATGGTGGGCTCCAGCTCCCGCCCGGTTTCGGAGCTGAAGGGCTTTCAGAAAATCATGCTCAAAAAGGGCGAGAGCAAAACCCTCACCTTCCGCCTTGCGCCGGATGCGCTGAAGTTCTACAACAACGACCTGAAGTTCGCGGCCGAGCCCGGCGATTTTCAGGTGCTGGTGGGCGGCAACTCCCGCGACGTGCAGATGGCGGCGTTCAGGCTGGCGGCGCAATAACTACTCGCCCCTCCCGAAATACGCGGCTCGCGCGCGCCGGAGACACGTGCCGGCCGCGGGGCCGCCTTAAAGAGTACGACTTTGAAAGAGCCATTTTCCCTACTCCACCCGTTTCACCCGCACATAATCCAGCATGGCCTGGTTCACTTCGCCGTTCATGTTCTGGTTGGCGGGCTCGTAGGCGAGGGTGAGGGGATGAGTGCCTTTTTCGAGACGCACGAGGATGGGGTTCGAGAAGCCCCAGTTGCTCCATTCTTCCACGCCGCGCTGGGGCAGCACCACGGTGCCCAGCAGCGCGGGGCCGCGCCGCAGGGTGCGGAAGGCGCATTTGTTGTTCGTATTAATGGGACCATTGCCGTTGGCGTAGCGGAAATCGACTGCGTATAGGCCGGTTTCGGGCACGGTGACGGGGATGGTGAGGGACTTGTTGAGCGTGGGCGTGATTTCGACGAAGCCCTTACCGGAGTAGCCTTTGTAGGCCTGCGTGGCTTTGGGAGCCAGGGTTTCGAGCTGCACCGGGGCTACGGCAACCACCCCAGTTTCGAGGGGCTCACTGGCGAAGGACTCACGACCAGCCTCGTCCACGGCAACTACTTGGTAGGCGGCGAAAGGGCCGGCGGGCACGTCGAAGCCAAGCGTGACCGTGCTGGTGAGCAGGGCCGCGTTTTTCAGCACTTTGTAGCTTTTCGCGCCTGCAAGCGCATTCCAGGTGAGGCGTTGAGCGGCGAAAGTGACGGCAGGCGTTTCGGGCGCTACGGCATTGGGCACGCGGTTCACGGGCTGGGCGGCGGGCGCGGCACTACTGAGTGTGATGCTCACCTTGTGCCGCCCACTGAGGCCGGCCGGAATAGCGGCATCGGGCAGGGGTTGGCCATCGAGGGTGATGCTGGCAATCTGGTTGCCGAAGCCGCTCATGTCCACATCGAGCACGGCCTTGCGATACCTGAAGCCCGTGAGGCGGCGCTGGCCCGCAAACGCCTGCGGCACGAAGGGCCGGAACACCAGCCGCTCGCCCTGGTACTGCATCCCAAACAGCACCTTATACACCAACCCCAGGCTGCCCGACAGGCTCCAGAGCATGTTGGAGGAGTTGATTTGGGTGCCGGCGAAGTCGCCGTTGCGGGCCACGAAGTTTTCCTTGTTGGTGAGGAACAGCGCGGCCGGCCGGTAGATGGCCGCCATGCTCTCGGTGAGCGAGGCTTCGTTGCCGGCCTGCGCGGCAGCCAGCGCCCAGAAGCTTTGCACGAAGGGCCACACGGCATCATTGTGGTAGGCCGGAATGCCCGGAATCTGGGGGTAGATGCAGGAAATGCCGTAGGGCGTGGTGGGCGTGCGGGCTAGCACGCGCTGCGCCCGCTCGCCCTCGGCCACGCCGAACAGCACGCACAGCGCCTCGCCCAGCGCCTCGGCCCTGGGCGAGAGCGTGAGGGCCGTGCGGCCGTAGAGGTACTGGCCGTAGTAGCCCTTTTCCTCCTGCCACAAGTGCCGGTTGATGCCGGCTTTGATGGTTTCGGCCTGGCGCTTGTGCTGGGCCGCCGTGCCGGGGTCGCCGAGCTTGGCGGCCATCTGGGCCAGCACGATGTTGGCCTGGTAATGCACGGCGTTGGTGCCCAGGGTTTCGCTCTGGTAGATATCGGCCGGCTGCATCCAGCGCGGGTAGGTTTGCTCGCGCCAGTCCAGGAACGACGACTCGCCGCGCACCAGGCCGGTGGCGGGGTCGTAGGCATTCTGGCGGTCGTCGGCAATGCTCTGCCGGATGATGGGATACACCTTGCGCAGCCAGGCCTCGTCGCCGGTGGCCTGGTAGATTTCCCAGGCCGCCGTGGCCCAGACAATGCGGTCCGTCGAGCACGGGTACGCCCCGCCCGTGCCGGTGTCCTGAATGATGCGGCCGTCGGCACTCACCTTGCGCATGAGGCTGTTCATGGCCACTTTGGGCTGGAGCGAAGCCTGCGCCAGAATGATGCTGTAGCTCACGTCGCGGGTCCAGACGCCGGCCCACTCCTTCCCAGTACGGAAGGTGCTGTCGGGCTCCACGGCGCGGCGGGCTTCCTCCAGGGCCAGGTTGTAGAGGGCATCGGCCAGCGGATAGTCGGAGCTGTACTGGGGGAAATCGTCGGTGTTGATGGTCTTTTTCCAGCTCGCGGCGGTGGTTTTGGCGGCGGCGGGCTGGTTCAGCGTCAGCGTCGCTTCGTAGATGCCATCGCCGTTGGCATCGGTCATTTCCAGCTCGGGCTTGTTGGTCAGGTTGTCGAAATCCCAGCTTAGCGGGGCCGTGCCGCCGGCAATATAGACGTGCTTGAAATCCTGCTGATACAGCTTGTCGCCCTTAAAAGTGGTGTAGAACCCCTGCTTCTTGAACGCCGCCAGCACCGGCCGCATATCGAGCCGGATGCGGACCGGCGTGTTCGGGGCCAGGTACATATCGGCCGACGCGGGCGTAGTATCCACATACCGCTGGCCAAACACGATGGGCGGCGTTTCCACGGCCCCACCGCCCGCCCGGGGCACGGCCATGAGCAGGTGGTTGAGGCCGGCCGCCATCTCATTATCCTTGCCGTTGATGCTGAACTTGAACTCCACCTGCGGGCTCTGGCGGTCATTCACCGGGCTTTGATAATTGGAAACCAGCTCGGTGGCCGAGAGGGCGCGGGCCTCGTGCCTGCCCTGCACCACGCGGTCGGGGTAGAGCGTGTAGGCGTCGGATTGCCAGATGGGCTTCATCACATCGGGGACCACGGCAGTGGCAACAGTGGTGGGCTTCGTGGTCTGGCAGGCAGGCAGCAGGCCAAGAGTAAGCAGGAAAGCAGCGGAAAGCGAGCGGGAGTTCATCGGGAGCAATGGCCGGCGGAAGTAGCGCGGGAGTGCAAATTACGGCGTTTACGGGCGAGCGAGTTGGCAGCAGAAACGTGCGTAGCCGTAGGCGCCAGCAGCCTCAGTGGCCTTTCACTGCTGACATTATCCTCACCACCCGGTTCCAACTGTTGAACGATGCCATTTAATACCTGCTGTTACGCACGCTCCTTGTTAAAGCGCCTCGGGGGATGTAGCGCGGACTTTGTAGTCCGCGAGTCTGCGCCGCTACAACCACTACACGGCGCAGACTCGCGGACTACAAAGTCC